>CAWUIU010000138.1:0-8439 GCA_963922285.1 uncultured Oligoflexia bacterium
AACCTAGACTTGTTGTTAACTTTGCTATTAAAAATACAAAAGTTACTGAAAGCGAAATACTCAAACAAGATGAAGAAGAAATAAAAGAAAGCTCTTTTTCTGTAGCATACAGGTTTTAAATGTCTTTAGAAGATATCGATTTAGATACTGGTGACAGTGAAAGTACAGAAAAACGTCCGGAAAATATCCTTAATGCTTATAAAGAGAGACTTAAGGTTTTAAAGCACGCACAAGAGTATGCTCATAAGGGAGAGATTCCTAAAGCCGTAGAAAAATATAATCTCTATCTTGGAACTTTAGCTGCATATTTTAAAGTAAAGGAAGCAGACCTTAAACCAAACCTTTTTGATGCAAAAAAAGAAATAACAGAGATGCTTCTCATTAGCCATGCCTACTGGGATCTTGCAAAATCATATGATCGTAGCCCGAGACTGCAAAAAGAGTCTGTACGTTGCCTAAATCAGTTTGTCGTATTTTCTCTGGGATTTAAGTACCAACATGTCAACGCGCAAATGCTGAAAAAGCTCCTAAGAAAAAAACAAGTACACAATCGAAAAGCATTTCAGCAAGCCTATGATCGACTTAATGTAGAATCTAAAGCTTGTTATGTTGCTACTTATGCTTACCCTAAAAATGAAGAGCTGCTAAACACATTAAGAACCTTTAAGAAGGAGATATACACAACAAAAGTTGGAAAAACTTTTGTTCAACTATACTATGAAGTTTCTCCAAGGTTTATTGAACTCTTAAATAAATTCCCAATTTCTGCAAAACTTTTAACAAAGCTCATATTAAGACCTTTAATCAAGAGCTGCTATATACTCATTAAAAATGTCTCAAATAAAAAAACTGATAAATAGAGAATGGATTAGATTTTTCCTTTCTTCAGAAGTTGCACTACTTTCACTACTTACTATTGGTAACCTAATTTCTGGTTTTCAAAGAGATAATGTCTCAAATTATGAAGTGCTATTAAACTACCTTATTGAGTTACCTAGTTTCTTTATTCAAATAACACCTGTAAGTTGTTTAATAGCCTCACTCTTTAGTATCAATAAATTAAAAAATAGAAATGAACTTACAGCGATCTTTGCAGCAGGGTACTCAAGAAGAGCATTTCTACTTAATTTAATTCAGATATCTTTCTTTGTAGCTCTATTTCAGTTTGTTATGAGCTCTTACATTAATCCATATGTAAAATCTAAACGTTATGATCTTTTAAGTGATTCAATCACTAAATTCCGAAGACTCCAAAGTCAAGGCCTCAGTTCTAACACCGGTAAAGTTTGGTACAAGAATTCTCAGTACTTTCTAAGTTTTCAAAAATTCGATAAAAAATCAAATACACTTTTCAATGTTGATATCTTTAAATATGATACAAACTATAAACTAAAAGTTATTTATAAATTTAAAGAACTGAAGTATGATTCACTAAATGATAAATGGATTCCTAATAATCCCATTGAGTACGACAATCTTAACAACCTCTCCTTCCCACTACTTAAATATGATATAAAATACTTCGACCTTATAGAGACGCTATCTGACTTTAAACAAATTGAAGCGGACATTACGACATTAAATTTTCTAAGTTTATTTAACTATATAAAGCAATTGAATAATTCTGGAATAAATACAGGAGAATATCTTGTCATATTTCTAAGACACTTTTCTGACAGTATAATTTGCATCATTTTCACTTTACTTGCTGCTATTCCAATCTTCAATCCCAATAGAAGAAATAGTTCATTTGGTAAAAGTGCAGGCTTCGTTTTTGTATTCACCATTCTTTACTGGCTCATACAGAACTATTCTATTGAACTTGGGAAGAATTTGAAAATATCTGCATACCTAGCCTGTTTTTTTGTTCCCTCTTTATTTCTTGTAACAATATTGACTGTATTTTACAAAAATAGGAAATTAGCCTAGATATGAAAAACTCTAAAACAATATTTTTTTTATTCGGTGCTTTTCTAACCAGCTGTTTCTACTTTTATGACCTTTCAAATCTTGATGGATTAAGACAAGGAACAGAAGGTTTTTACTTACAAGTCAGTAAAGAGATGAGTGAAAAGAACTCGATCATAACGCCTTATTATAGAGGTGAAAGACATTGGTCAAAACCACCTCTTCACTTCGTTCTACCTTTCCCTCTGTATAAACTAACAGGACTTAGTAATATTCATGCTGCAAGACTCTCAATAGCTATTCTAACGATATTTTGTCTTCTACTCATTAGTTATTGGATCAATCGACACTTTCAAATTGAAAATGCCACTAGCTTTCTTTTCTTCGCATGTACTGTTGGAATGTTTAAATACTCAAGAATCTTTATGATGGAGATCCCTCTATCTCTTCTTACATTTGTTTCGCTTCTTTACTATTATGACTATAGGAAATATTTTGAGAAAAGCTTTCTTGTTAAGGCTTGTTTATTTGCCGCTGCAGGAATATTAATAAAGGGTCCCGTATCAATAATAATATCTATTTTTGGTTTATGCCTTTTTGAGTTCATTCTTTTTTTCATTAATGATAGACGACATTTACTAAAGCTTTTTCAATTTAGCACAATAACTATTTTATTAGGTTCACTTTGGTTCATCATTGCATACATTCAATACGGTGATGAATTCTTCAATTACTTTTTTCTAAGAGAAAATGTTGGAAAGTTTACTGCAAAAAGCTATCCGATAAGACATGTTATTCAGGGATTAATAATTTTCACACTACCATGGAGTTTGTTTTTTCCATTTAGCTTTTTATCAATTAAAGATTTCTTTATGACGAATGCTCATCATTCAAGCAAGAAGACCATTATCTATATTGGAACACTTGGGCTCGTATTCTTGATTATATGGCTCATTCCTTCACAAAGGTCCCATCACTACGCAATGCCAGCTGTACCTTTTTTCTTAACACTACTCTTAGTAACACTGGTTAAAAAAGGTGAAATAAAAAGCCGAAAAAATGTTTTTAAATTTGGCCAATTTCTACTAGGCTTCAGTGCAAGTATTGTCGTTCTAGTAATGACAGTTATCGCTTTTTACGCTAAAACAATCTTCCCAGAAAAAGATCTTAGTTATTTCATGTATTTAACTATAACAGTACTTATTTTTTCACTGGTAATATTCCTAAAAGGAAAGAGTGTTGCTCTCAAATCTCTTGGAGCTCTTATTTTTACGGGATGGGTATGGGTTATTACAGCGCCCGAATTTATTCCTCCCTTTGTTCCACATCAAGTAAAAGTTATTCTTGCTGATAAGCCTGTCTACGCAGCTGTTCGTAAGCCATTCTTTGTTGAAGAAGCCATAGGAAGAAAAATAAATGTCATCCATGGCTCTCAAATAACACAAAATCTTGATAAAAAGAACGCCATTTTCTTTATAAGATACGAAGATTACGTAAATCATAATATTGTTGAGAAAGGTAAAGTTCTTCATGAGTGGCAAATCTGGCGACGCCGTACAAGAGTGAAACAAATCATTAACGCACTGAGCTCTAATGATATCACTTCACTAAGGCAAAAGTATGTATTATTTCAGGCAAACTAGATTGCTCACGCATCGCGCATGTGTTATACATTCGTAAACTTTAATCAATTGGAATTACAATGAATGCAAACACAGAGCTGCTTGAAAACTATAGCCTAGCTGGCAATAAATTGAAGATTTTTACTTACCCTGCACCAGTCTTAAAAAAAGTGGCTGAAGAAGTTACTGAGTTTAACGAAGAACTCAAAGAACTTTGTAAAAATATGCTTTTTACAATGTATCATGCCCCAGGAATTGGCTTAGCAGCACCTCAAGTTGGTATTAGTAAAAGAATTTTTGTCATGGATGTCGATTTCCAAAGAGATGAAGTTACTAGAGCAGATGGAACAAAAGATTTTGAATTATCTGAGTTTAATCCAAGAATTTTCATTAATCCTAAAATTGAAAAAGTAGAAGGAGAGATTCTTTATGAAGAAGGATGTCTTTCTGTACCAGGTGTATACGAAGAGGTTAAAAGAATAGAAAAAATAAAAGTTACATATCAAGACATTGAAGGAAATGAGCAAGTTCTTGAAACAGATGGTCTTTTATCTGTCTGTATTCAACATGAAAATGACCACCTCGAGGGTATTATTTTTCTTGAAAGATTAAGTACTTTAAAAAGAAACTTCTTAACGAAGAGATTTATGAAAAAACAAGGACTAAGATAATGACGAAACCTTTAAAGGTTGTCTTCTTTGGTACTCCTGACTTTTCAGTACCTTCACTTGAATTATTAAATAATCACCCTTCTATAAAAGTTGTTAGCGTTATTAGTATGCCTGATCGACCAGCAGGAAGAGGACAACAGCTTAAGTCCCCTCCAGTTGTAGACTATGCAAAAGAGAATAAACTTAAATTTTTCCAAACTGAAAATATAAATAGAGAAGAAGAATTTTTAGACAACTTAGCAGATCAGGAAATTGATTTCTTCGTAGTATTAGCCTTTGCTCAATTCTTAGGTAGCAAAGTTCTAAGCCTACCAAAATTAGGATGCTTTAACATTCACACTTCTTTACTGCCTAAATATCGTGGAGCTGCACCAATTCAATATGCGCTTTTAAACGGTGATGAATCCACAGGGGTCAGTATTCAAAGAATGGTTAAGAAAATGGACGCAGGTAACGTTGTTGCCTCATCTCCTGTCAAAATTGATACCAATGAAACTGGCGGTCAACTTTATACAAAGCTTAAGTTTCAAGCAGCATTAACATTGAATGACTTTATATATGATATTATAAATGACCAAATTTCTGAAACTGTTCAAGATGAAGATCAAGTTTCATTTGCACCGACTTTAAAAAAGGAAGACGGTCATATTAAATTCTCTGAACAAACATTTGATGAAATCAATAATCGTGTAAGAGCTTTGAAACCATGGCCTGGTACATTTTGTTTTTTTAACAAGAAGAGAATGAAAATCTTAAATATCTCTGAATTCACTACGGAAAAACTATCTCCGGGTGAATTATCTTTGAAGAATGGACTTCTCCTTATTGGAACGAAAGATAAAACTCTTCGAATAACTGAATTACAAATCGAAGGTAAAAAAGCGTGCAGCGATAAAGACTTTGCCAACGGAATATTAAATAATAAGAAGATTACTGAATACAACTTAGGATAATAAATGATTATTTCTCCGAGTATCTTAGCAGCAGATTTTTTAAATCTTGAAACAGAGATTTCTTATTTCGAAAACGAAAAGAATCTTTGGCTTCATCTTGATGTCATGGACGGTCATTTTGTTCCTAATATGACGTTTGGTATTCCAATCATTAAGCAACTTGCTAAGAAAACAGAGCTACCACTGGACGTACATCTAATGGTTACAAACCCTCGTTTTTATCTCGAAAATCTAAAAGAAACAAAAATAAATAACATCACATTTCATCTAGAAGTAGAAAGTGATGCTCTCTCATTAGTAAAAGACATTAAAAAGTACACCAAAGCCGGTATCTCAATCAAGCCTGGTACCGATGTAAAATCCATTTCAGCTGATCTTTTACAAGAACTCGATCTTATACTCATTATGTCTGTTGAGCCTGGTTTTGGTGGACAAAAGTTTATGGAGTCTTCGCTCACTAAAGTAAAAGAGCTCGTACGACAAAGAGAAGAAAATAATTACAATTATACAATTCAAATTGATGGTGGAATTAACGAATCAACATATCAATTAGCTATAGAGGCTGGTGTTGATAACATGGTTGCTGGATCTTATATTTTTAAGAATAATCCACAAGATTATACTAAATTTGTTAATAACTTGAGGTTATAGAATATGAAAGAATTTACAATTAATGGACACGGTTTAAATATCGATGAAATTTACAATATTGCTTATGCCAAAAAAGGTAAGCTTAAATTAAAACTTGCTGAAACAGCAGTTGAATCGATCAAGAAGTCTCGACAATATGTCTTTGACATTGTTGATAAAGGTGAGGCTGTTTATGGTATCAATACAGGCTTCGGTGCACTGTCTGACAAACACATTGCAAAAGAAGATCTTTCTCAACTTCAAGTAAATCTTATTAGATCTCACTGTACAGGTGTAGGTCGCCCTTTTGATAGAGAAATAACAAGAGCTATTATGCTACTTAGAGCTAATTGTCTCGCTTCTGGCTTTTCTGGTGTACAACTTGAAGCGATAGAATTGCTATTAAAGTTTTTAGAAGAAGATGTAATTCCAATCGTGCCAGAAAAAGGATCTGTTGGTGCCTCTGGTGACCTTGCTCCCCTATCACACATTGCACTCGCTCTCATTGGAGAAGGTGATGTTATCTATAATGGAAAAACTGTTAGAGCCAAATTTGCGATTGAAGACATAGGCTTAAAGCCTCTTGTTCTTGGTCCTAAGGATGGTCTTGCGCTAATCAATGGGACAGCTGTAATGGCTGCTTTGGGTGCCCTTGCAATTTACAGAGCAGAAAGACTCGTAAAGTTAGCAGATGTTGCAGCAGCCTGCACACTAGATGGTGTGCGTGGAACACTTAGAGCTTACGATTTTAAAATTCATAGCCTAAAACCACACCCAGGACAAGTCTCTTGTGCTGTTAATGTAAATAAGCTAGTTGCAGACAGTGAGGTTCTGAATTCACATCATGATTGTGGAAAAGTACAAGACCCATATTCACTAAGATGTGTTCCTCAGGTTCACGGTGCTTCACGACAGACACTTGCGCATGCAAAAGAAATTCTATCAATTGAATTGAACGCCGTTACTGATAATCCACTTATTTTTATCAACGAAGATGAAGTAATTTCAGGTGGAAATTTTCATGGTGAAGCTATTGCGATGGCAATGGACTATTTAGCGATTGGCCTAGCAGAACTTTGTAACATAAGCGAGAGAAGAGTCGAGAAAATGATGAACCCTACCTTCTCTGATTTGCCAGCATTTTTAACTGCTGACTCTGGTTTAAATAGCGGACTTATGATTGCTCACGTAACAGCCGCTGCCCTTACTTCTGAAAATAAATTTTTATGTCACCCAGCTAGTGTTGACTCGGTTCCAACTTCGACTGATAAAGAGGACCATGTATCAATGGGAGTTACAGCAGGAAGGAAGTTACACGAAGTTCTTGAGAATCTAACTAGTTGTCTAGCTATAGAATTCCTTTGCAATACTCAGGCTATGGAATTTCATCGTCCTTTAAAGTCTTCTCCAGCGCTTGAAGCTCTTATTACACATATTCGAAAATCAGTTCCAAAAATTGAGCAAGATAGAGTTTTCTCAAAAGATATTGAGAGTATTAGATCACTTATTAATAACAATGAACTTTTAAGAGAAGTAGAAAATGTTATTGGAGAATTGCAATAAATGAAAGTTATCACGGATGTAAAAGAAATTCTTACTTTACAAGCAGCTGCAAAAAAAGAAGGTCGCAATCTTTTACCCGAAGATATTTCAATTATTAAAAACGCTACTGTCGTTTATGATGAAACAATAAATTGGATAGGTGATCGAGCAAATCTTCCAGTAGAATTCAAAGATCTAGAAACTATTGATGGAAGTAACTATTGTCTTACTCCTGAAATTATTGATTCACATACCCATTTAGTTTTTGCTGGAAATAGAGCAGAAGAATATTCAATGCGCTTAAATGGTGCTGACTATCAAGAAATTGCTAAAGCCGGTGGCGGAATTTTGTACACGTCAAAATCAACAAGTGAAGCAAGTGAAGAAGAACTATTTCAAACCGCATGTGAAAGAGTAGAAAGACTTTATTCTTATGGTGTTGGCACAATTGAAATTAAGTCTGGTTACTGCTTAACTTATGAAGGTGAGAAAAAAACTAGTAAAGTTATAAAAAAACTTAAAGATCATTTCTCTCCACGAGTAAATATTTTCAACACTTACCTTGCTGCTCATGCTGTTCCAAAAGATTACGAAAGCTCCTCTAAATATTTAGAAGATATCGTCATTCCTCTCTTAAAGGAACTTGCAGAGGAAAATATCATTGATTTCGTCGATATATTTCATGAAGAAGGTTATTTTACTCTTGAAGATACCAAGACGCTTTTTCAAGTTACAAAAGATATTGGTCTTAAGATAAAAATCCACGCAGATGAGTTTGGCGACAACAAGGGAGCTCTCACAGCAGTTAAATTTGGAGCAACAAGTGCAGACCATTTATTATGTACAACACAAGATGGAATTCAGGCACTCGCTAACTCTCAAACTGTGGCGACACTTCTGCCCGGAACAGGTTGGTTTCTTGGTAAACCACAAGCCAACGCAAAAAAGATGCTTGAAGAAGGATGCCGAGTGTCTCTTGCAAGTGACTATAATCCTGGATCATGTCACTTTGACAATATATTGATGATAGCTGCCATGTCAGCACCAATGTATCCTCTAAATATGGCTCAGATGTGGTCAGCGATTACATTAAACGCAGCTGCTGCTGTTGGA
>CAWUIU010000139.1:0-8422 GCA_963922285.1 uncultured Oligoflexia bacterium
AAAAAATAAAAAGGTAAGAAGAAGTGATCATAAGATCATGACAAAGGAAGCAGCCGTTTTAAAACACCTAAGAGAGTCTAGAAAACTTTCAATTAGAAATGCATCCAAGATAATTGGGGTTTCTGATGCTTGCGTGAATCACGCTGAAAATGGAAGAAGAGATCTAGACCCATCTTTAATTTTAAAGTTTTTAAATTCTTATGGATATAGTTATGAAGAGTTTTTAAAGCTAGTTAATGGAAGTAAAATATTACCTTCCAATTTTTATAAAGAGTGTATCGAAATTCTTAAAAGGCTTGATAAAGAAAAACTTAAAACAATTAAGGCCATATTAGATAGCTTTTAAGAAAAATAACAATGAGGATGGTGTAAAAGTTATACCTTCCTCATTATTTTTGATAAGGCTTAGCCTCCAGCACCAGTACCACCATTAATTCTAAACATCTTAAACCTCCTAGTTTCTTATCCATACTTAACCAAGTCGCTCAGGATATTTCAAGAAATCTTGTAAAAACGATTATTGTTGTTCATCTAACTATTAGAAATCACATGCTGCCTACTTTTATGGCCATGAGCTATTTATACTTATCTAAAACTCTTTCAACTTTTTTCTTATTTACAGGGACTTACTAAAGAACACGCAATCTACGGGAGAAACGATTAACTTTAGAGAGAAGAAAAAATTACAACGCAGGATCAAAATCAATTATGCTGTGTTAGGGCATAAAAGAGCATGGTTGTCCCAAATGTGCTGAAGATTCACAAGAACATTCAGCACTCGGTTTACGCTATCTTAGATCTGACAGCAACAATACTTCAGAGAGTTTCATTTATGAGCTTAGCTGGGAAAGAGATATCGTAGAGTTCAATAGCTTGAATCAAGAAAGAAATATGTTCTTATTGAAAGCAGGGAAATCTTTTAAATGATATTATAAAATATTTTAAAATTTTCCCTTGTGTTTGATAGAGTTTTAGATACTTTCAGTTGGGCTTAATGTTTAACTATATATGCTTTGTTCTTAAATGGGAAATCATTTACTTTGTTGTGACAAAAAGAAGCTATTAAGAAGTTTTTGGTGTTATCTACTTGTAAGTTTAATTTAGACAGTTAAGAAATTTTTTGACTTAAGCTTTGTATACTTGAAAACTCAGAAAATTATCTCTTCTAAAGGTGTAAAAAATAATGCAGATTTATTATTTAACATTTTTATTCGATACTTCAATCACATTAGATTTCGAGCTTGAAAATAAAGGATTAAATCTACTGAGATCTTAAGAAAGCTTCGTAAATACATGCTTGAATTTTTTCTGGGCCTGGCTGCATATCTGAACAATGAAGTTTTTCTCTTTTCTTCTTCCTACTTTTTTGCCATTCGAGGTTTACCATGAAAGTTCCAGTATCTGCATTATAGCTTGGAAAGACCATTAAACCGCCTTCAGAATCGTCATTTTCGTGCATCCTCATAACAATTTTAGTTATAATGTGTCCCGCAACTGCACCGTATATCACATCTTAAAGATAATGCTTTCGATCGTGAAGACGTCCGTAAGAGGTGAGAGCTGCAACACCATAAGCTAAATATGGGATAACTTTATTGTCTTTATAAATTTCTGCAAACACAGTTGCAAATGACCACGCACCTGATGAGTGCCCTGAGAAGAATGATTTACCACCATTTCTCCAAGCTTTTGAACCAAGGTCAGCATTAGGTCTAGACCTACCAAATCCTCTCTTAAAGCCTTCTGTAACTATTTGAGTAGCAATTTGTGACGTTACAACGTAAAGACCTGCTTTTACAAGTTTTTTATCTTTAATAACAGCTCCAATAAAATACGAGCCCAGTGCAGCTCCACCTAAAAGAAGTCTGTCGTGCTCGTTTGTGGGCTTTACAATTTTCTTTGTAAACTCTGACTTATGATCCTGGACAAACTTGAGAGTAGCTTCATCTGAAGGAAAAAGAACCAGTCCAAGTGATGTTGCAGCTGCAAGAGTTAGAAGCTCTTTGTCACTAATTCCAAGTGGGACAAAATAACTATTTTGTTTAAATTCAGGATCAAATTTTTTTAACATTTTTGAGAATTGGGAAGGTGTCATCCCACCAGTAATTATTCGATTTCCTAACATATCTTTTTGGGTATCAGTTGCTTCAATTAAATCTTGTTCTTCAGGTGAACAACCTTCTATTGTGTTTTTACATGCATATATGTTATCAAGCATTTTTTTAGCACTTGATCTCATATCAACTTCACTTTCATCTACTGTTACACAGCCCTCATATCTCCATTCACAATTTTGGTCATAAATAGAGTTATGCCAGTCATAGTTGTCTTGTGCAAAGGCATAGGTTAAATAGATTGAAGCTATTACAATTCTTTTAATTATTTTCTTTATATATCGCATGGTGCTATATTAGCTTAGTTGAGCACTGAGCCAATGACTGGTATCATAAACATGTAAATAATTCATGTTCTTTAGATTTCAATGTAATCATATTGATGCTTATAGCTTTACACATTTGGTTTTTCATAAGATCTAAAATAGTCCTAAGTGAGCTATCGTAGAAGTTTTGATAATTGCATGAAGGAGTTAAAAATTATTTTTTGTGTATTCACTCGTCTTCTTGTAGAGTTTTGAGATGAAATTGTTTATCGTCTACTTCTTGATCTTTTTTATATCTATGAATTCATTTTCATACGACTTTTCAATTGATCATCCTCATTTTCTTCCTGAGGAAGAAGATGTTTTTATTTCTCTAGGGAGTGGAGCCGGACATCGAAATGTAGAGTATGAGTCAAATAATGAAACAATAGATGAGCAAGTATATAAATTTAATGATGCTCGGTTGAATTTATTAATATCTTTAAATTCAAGATTATCTATGGGGGTTATTGGTCAATATGATTTCGATAGAGAGTATGAGCTTAAGTTTGGACCGGCAAGTGAAAGCTTTGGAGATGATTCTTATAACTCTAATGCTCAAGGACTTTTAGATCCTGAGCTAGTTTTCGTTTATCAATTAAAATCAAAAAAAAGTGATTGGAATAAACAACTTTATCTAAGTGGTAATCCATTTGATATTAAAGAAGAGCCTAAAAAAATTTATAGAGGTGGGCATGATATCTTTGTTGAATATAGATTTAGTCATAAATTTTTAAATGGGGATATGTATGGTAAAATATTTAGTCACTATTTTGGAGAGAAAAACTTTTATCTCCCTGGGGATAGTAGGCTATCAAATACTCAGGCATATACAGAAGTTGGTTTAATGCTTGGGTATTTGTTTAAATTCAGTTCAAGATGGTCTTTTTTTATTGATTCATCATTTGGTTTGAGTTCAGACTACGTTATCCAAACCCCTGAAGTAGAAAGAAGTGCGGATAAAGGCTATATCTTGATTTCGACCTTCGGTTTAAATTTATTTTTAAGTAAAAGTGTTTTTATTACTGTAAAAGGTTGGAGGTCATATCGTTCTTACAATTCAAACCAAGAAGAGATTCAAAGAAACATAGGCTTTGAAATTGAAGACTATTTTGTTTTTACTAGCTTAAGTTTTTCTATAGAGGACATTTAATGAAGATCGTAATTTCCTTTTTTTTAGTTATTTCACTTCCCGTTTTCTGTTCTCAAACTAAAGACTTTAGTTTTGGAGAAAGATTTTTAAAAGAGTTTTCTACACCAGTAACAACAGATGCAAAATATATCTTAGGAGGAGCGATATTATCGGCTGGAATGGTTTATATAAATAAGGGTAGAAGAGTATATGATAGAAGGGAGACCTTTGAGGATGCTCGTCCACTTGGTAAGTATGGTGGAATTGGAGATGTTCTTGGGTGGGGATTTTTAAATGGTATTTATACTTTAAGCTTTTTAGCTGATGGTCTTTATTCTAAAGACTCTAAGAGTTTAGAGGCGAGTGAGCATATGTTTAAAGCAAGCTTTTATACATTAGTTGTTACTGCAAGCTTAAAAACTGTAGTTAATGAAAGAAGGCCTGGTTATCCAGAGGACCGCTCGAGTTTTCCATCAGGGCATGCTTCTATGTCTTTTGCATTTGCTTCTGTCGTCGCCTCTCGACATGGGTGGGCCTACGGATCTTTAGCTTATGGCGTCGCTAGTTATATTAGTGTTAGTCGTATAAATGATGACTGGCATTACTTACATGATGTGCTAACCGGAATGGGGATAGGGGCTGCTTATGGATGGGGGCTTAGCTATGCTTATGCTGAAGGGCTACCATTTCAATTTGCACTAGTACCCATGAAAAAAGGAATGACTGCAAGTTTTACATATAACTTTTAATAGATACTTCCCATCCTTGGGAAGCTTATTTATTATTCTAGAAAGATATTTTCACTAGTTTCAATTTTCGGAAAATTTGACGTATTTAATACTTCATTTTCTACTTCTTCAGTTTCAGTTTCAGTTTCAGTTTCAGTTTCAGTTTCAGTTACTCTTTCAATTTCATTATCGCTAGCGTTATCTTCTTCTATACTTTTTGGGGCTACTAGAGAGTTCATAGAATTTCCTATATCTATGCTTGAGGCTACTGAAATTTCCATTTCTTCTTCCTCTCCACCTTCTTCGTTATTGAAGAAGTCCGAGAAACCAATTCTTTCAAATACAAACATTTCATCCTCTGTTGTCATTGCCCTGTAGAGAGCTTGTCCATTATCTTCAGGCTTCATAAGAGCAATTTGATAGCCTAACGTATGAGGTGTTGAGATTTCAACAGTGTAATTATCAATTATTTCCCAGTTTGCGCCAGCTTCAAATTGAAAGAAGTTATTAATATTTTCTGCATTTAGACCAATGTTGGTACCACCAAGTCTTTTTATCGATAATTTCATCTTACTTGTATGAATAGTTTGTATCATAAACCCAAATTCATTGAGATATTCTCTGCAAGTCTCTCTTATCCCATCTCTATACCAATCAGTAATATCGATAGAGTCAAGATATTCAATGACTAAACCATCAATCTCTAAATCAATAGTCATGGTTTCTTGAATACCTAAACCTGCTGTTACTGTTGGAATACCTAAGGTTAAAAAACCAAGATTTCCTTGAAATGAGTACTGAAACTTTTTAGTTACATTAGCTTCATCTGTGTATCTTGGAAGCATTTCATTTTGTGGAAAACAAGTTTCTGCGTTAGATACATATGCTAAACCTGTAGGCTTTCCCCCTACGAGAATCCCTGTATGTGTTCCTCCGTCTGCTTTTTTCATTGCATTTTGAAAGCCAATAAATCCATATGGACTAACCAAAGCATTAAGTGCAGAGATTGAATCTTTTGAAATGTCATCTTGTGGCTGACAAGAGAAAAAAGTAAAAGATATTGCAAAGATCACATATTTCATTAATTTCATTTTGTACCTCCTGTAATATGAGAATTATTCTTTTTGGTTTGAGTTTTTTTATCATAGACGAATAATGTGAAGTTTTAAAAAAAAACAAATTTTTTATTAAACTTCTGAAATTACATAAGGACTTTTGAAATGAGTAGGCACAAAAATATGGCTTTGGGGCTTAATCTATGAAGTTTCAACAGTTTAAAAAAACGGAAGAATTAATCTCGCTGAATTGAAAAATTATTATGTCGAGTGTAAGTTGATTATTTAAATATAAAGACGTTTTTATATTTTTTATGTTGGTTGTGTGGAAATTTAGAAAAGCTATTGTTTTTAAAAATAGAGTTAAGAATTTTGGTAATGTTATGACTTTTATCATAACGAAAATACTCATGTCCACCTATTGTGAGCTTTGAGAAGTCTAGATAATTTGCTTTTTTTGTGATCCCAGAATAGGGTCTTGTACCTAGCCTGAATCCTCTAAAAGGGCGGACATCTTTATAGTCGATTGCTTTTGATCCTATCAATACACTATCATCTAGATTAAATGTGATAAAAATATTCTTAGAGAAATCAATTTTATCTACCCATAAATTATGTTTTTTTGATTCAACATCAGGTGCATTTAGTATAATAGATTTGAAGAGCTCATTATTAAATGTTGATTTTTCGTATAGATCTTTAAGGAAATATTTAAAGACTATATTACCCATACTATGCGAAAAGAAAAAAAACTTTTTATCGGTTTTGCTTACTTCTTTATACCTATTTATTTGATTTAGACAGTTTTGTAATTCACGAGAAGAATCAATCGCATTGTTTTCTGGTCTGGAAATTGAGTTTATCCATGAATTCCAATGAAACATAATCACATTGAGATCATAGTTTCCTTCAACTGTGTCAATATACGCCAAACCTTTTTCCGGATGTTTTCCTCGTCCGTGGACAAAGAATAATATGTCTTTCGTTAAGTCTAGTTTCTCTTGAAGTATGTCGTTCAAATCTGAGCATTTGTAGGCATTTTCGTCGTTGTTAATGAAAATATCTGCTCGTGTGTTACCTAACAAGACAAGACATATGAGAATAATTCTTTTTAACATGAATACTTTATCGGCAGTAGGTTGTTAAACTTGAGCGACTTTACATATTATAAATGATCTTTATTCTTTTTCTGAAATTTTACGTCTTGAATGGTGCTTGTAGATATTGTCAATTTGGAAAGCATTTAATTTCTCTTTTATTAGTATCCCTTTTTTTATACGTTTAACAAAAAAATTGCTAAACGAGAGCAAGACGATGGATAAAATAAAGAATATTCTATCGTAATTTTTTGAAGGTCTGTTAAGTAGATTTATAAAGTAGATTTTTCTAAATGATTATCATTATTATTTAGACTGAAAAACTAGTGATACTAATTTGTCTCTTGTTACTCTTAATCTCCACAGCAACACAAGACTAGTTTATTAGATAGTATCTAGAATCAAAAGTTATTTATTATATTACCATTTGTTAACTGAATATCTTTTATTCTGTTGTTTAAGAGAACATTTTTACTAGGAACAAAAATATCTTCATTAGTTGTTCTAATATCTGAAACGACAGATCTTGAGAGTACTATACTGATATCTTTCTTCTTATAGTCCTTAATCAAGTCTTGGAGCTTATCTTGGGGGTCTTCTCGGTTAGCAGTGGACTGCTCTGAATCAATACCTAAATACTCAAGATAAGCACGAGTCCAAATCTTACTAACCACATTATTGAAATTGAAGCATACAAGTTCTCTGACTTCGAAGTATGCCCTAAATGTGCAACGAAGTCCTATAAAGTTCACGACCGAGTCTTTGTAAATATTAAAGATGCTCCCATTCGTGATAAGACTGTCATCCTAAAAATTAGAAAGAGAAGATTTCGATGCCCTAATTGCAACTCTGTTTTTAGAGAGCCTATTCCTGGAATCATCAAAGGATTTAGAACAACTCAAAGATTTCGCTCTCATATACGTTGGTGCGCATCTCATTTTTCTGATCTAAAAAGAGTGAAAGAAAAGTTGCGATGCTCTTCTTGGCTTGTTTATAAAGCATACTATGAACAACTTAACTTAGAAGTAAAAAAACTCGACTATCCATGGCCTAGAACCATTGGGATCGATGAACATTCTTTTGTTAGAAACACAAAAACTGAAACAAAAGAATTTGCCACCGTTTTTGTTGACTTTAACAATAACAAAGTTCGTGAAGTTACTCTTGGAAGGTCTATCAAAGATCTTGAAAACTCTCATGTCATGGACATCAAAGGAAGAGAAAATGTTAAAAATATTGTTATTGATATGTCTGCTCCCTTTAAAAAGTTTAGTAAAACTTATTTTCCAAACGCTACAATTACAGTCGATAAGTTTCATGTCATAAAGCTATTTAATCACGCTCTAAACTTAATTCGAGTCGATGTTATGAAGCATCCAATCTTTAAAAAGTCAAAACGATCCCCTGTAAGAAAACTCTATCTTAAGAATAGATCAAGGCTGAACTTCTCACAAAGAAGTATTGTTGATCATATCAACTCTTTATTTGGCGAGCTCGAAGAGATCTACAATTTTAAAGAAGCAATGCTCTCCATTTACAATATGAAAGGAAAAAAGCGAGCAGATAAGGCCTTTACAAAACTTACAGATGCCATGGCATTATCAGGACGAAAACAAGTGCAATCCCTTCGAAAAACTTTGATGAAGTGGAGAAAAGAAATATTAAATTACTTTAGAACACGTATCACCAATGGAAAGACCGAAGGGTATAATCGCAAGGCCAAGCTCATTCAGAGAAAGGCCTACGGTTATCGAAACTTTGAAAATTATCGACTTAAGTTGATTTACGAATGTAGATAAATTTAAGATAAAATAACTAAAATGAGGTTCACAATAAAGTGTTATTAGAGAGCTATATATAAAACTAAAAAATAAGGATAAGAAAACCGATACTTACATTAATAAGCAAAGAATTTTAGAGAACGATTCGGCTTGAGCTCATTTATGAGAGTTTAGCTTGTTGATTCTTCCACTGGCAACCGATTACTTCCG
>CAWUIU010000140.1:0-8381 GCA_963922285.1 uncultured Oligoflexia bacterium
AAGAATCTAAAATCTAATTAAGAGAACATCGGAGGCTTTAAAGCCGGATCAAGAAGTGGAGTTTTATAGTGGTGATCGTAATACCAGAAGACTTTATTGTTAATACCTGTAGGACTTTTAAGTGAGGTCTGACTCTGAAATGGAGCAATATTATGCAAACCGCTACAATGATGAGAACAATGCTCCGTATGGTCGCCACAGTCACTTTCTTGGCAGTCTTCGCAATCCGCACTTATAATCTGGGAAACAGCTAAAAAAGAACCTATGTTAGAAGTTTCAGACTCAAAACTTGAAGTAAGCTCATGTATGCCATTCGACTCAGCAAATGAGCTGAATAGAAATGAAATCAAAATGAAAAGTGAAAAGAACTTTCCTATCATATTTATACTAATATCAATCCTTATATTGTTTAGTCAAGTAATTAAATCACTGTAATTCAAAGGAGTTATAGTCATGTACTTCACAATACTAGATTCTGAATTCCTTTTTAGATAAGAAATAGATTAGAAAGTGCCGAAACAGTTAAACTCATCTCAGCAGTATTAAAGGGGGCAATCTTCTCGCGACACCCCCCAATTATCTCTTGAGCGTATTACCTTATAGAATATGGTATTAGTGAGTTGTATCTTGAGAACCACAATGTGGCATATTTGGTGCATAAGGATTGTGAACCTTTGCCATTTTGCTGCTGTTTTGTACCCATTTTTTCTTAACCATTGGGCAAGAATAAGCATTGTACTTTGAACCCACATCATACTTATTTACAATATGAATAAGAGCCATTGATACTAAATTATAGTTCTTATTGTTAGATTCTCTATCTGCTGTTGCTTTAATCTCTGACAATTTAGTTCTTGAAAAACTCAATAATTTTGTAATTTCGTTATCCTCTATCGACTCAATTGCCTTTTTTAGTTTCTTTGCATTTGTTTCAACTTTTTTAGCATCATAGTTAAAAAATGAACTGTGTAGAGCTTCATTCGCTTCAAAAACAGATACTACTGACTTTTTAGTTGCTTCCGTTAAAGACTTCCTACTTCCTTTCTTCATCTTTGAATGATCCATCTTAGAGTGATTCATTTTACTATGATCATGACTACTATGATTTCCAGATGCATAAGTTTCAATACTAAACGCAGCAAGTGCAACAACACTAAATAGTGATAACGATTTCTTTAATGATAATTTCTTTTCACAATTTGGACACATATTTACCTCCATAGTAATTAACTAACCAAATTTTCATTTTCTATTTTTCTTTGTTCAAAATATGAGTAAACAACAGGTACGATAAATAAAGTTACTAACTCAACTAACATTCCGCCTAGAGTTGGAATGGCCATTGGTTTCATAACTTCACTACCTGTACTTGTTGACCACATAATTGGGATTAGAGCGACAACGGTTGTCGTTGTAGTCATGACAAGAGGCCTAATTCTTCTAGATCCTGCCTCAAGTATACATTCTTTTAGACCATCCCAATCCTTAGGTTTATGTTTTTTAATTGCTTCTTGAAGATAAGTCATCATAACTACTCCATCATCAACAGCAATACCAAAAAGTGCAATAAAACCTACCCAAACAGCTACAGAAGTATTAAATCCCCCTATCCAAAGAAGTATTAACCCTCCAGAGAATGCGATTGGCACAGCACTAAAAATAATAGCAGCATTTCTTAAATTCTTTATACCAATATAAATGAGCATTAGATTTATAAGAAGAGCTAGTGGAACTAGCATCATAAGCCTGTTATTTGACCTAACCTGACTTTCATATTGACCTGCCCATACAATTGAATACCCCTTAGGTAGTTCAACATTTTTTTCAATATGCTCTTTGGCTTCTTCTACAAAACCAATTAAATCTCGACCTTGAACGTTTAAAAGAACAAGGGATCTAAGCATTCCATTTTCTGACTGTATTGCAGCAGGCCCAGTTACTACTTGAATATCAGCCAGCTCAGAAAGAGGAATGTGTTGTCCTAAAGGGCTAGGCACTAGAACTTTCTTAAGTTCATCAATTCTATCTCTAAGCTCTTTTTTATACCTAACTCGTATTGGGTAACGCTCTCGACCTTCATAGAATTGACCTATCGTCATACCACCAACTGCTGTTTGTAGAATTTTATTTATCGTTCCCGTGTTTATTCCGTATCTACTAGCTGCAACACGATCAATATCAAACTCGACATAAGGCTTTCCTGTAATCTGCTCAGCATATACACCATAGGCACCTTTAACTTTTTCAACTTCTTTACCTATCTTACGCGCTATATCCTCGAGTGTTCTTAGATCATCACCGAATATTTTAATACCAATTTGTGTTTTAATTCCTGTTGAGATCATGGCAATCCTATTTTCGATTGGAAATAACCATGCATTTACAAGGCCAGGGACCTGAAGCTCACCATCAAGCTCACTCATAATGTCATAAATAGATACACCGTCGGGCCACTGATCTTCTGGAACAAGTTTAATTACTGTTTCAAACATAGCCACAGGAGCGGGGTCAATTGCTGTATTTGCTCTACCAAGCTTTCCTATGGCATCAGCTACAAGAGGATGCTCCTTAAGCTTTTTATCAGTATAGGCCAAAAGCTCTCTAGCTTTAGTCATACTTACATCCGGTGTCGTTACTGGCATATATAAGATTTCCCCCTCATTTAAAGAAGGCATAAATTCCTTACCTAGTTTTGAATAAGCAAACATCCCCAATAAGAATATTATCGTTGGAAATATTACAAAAATCTTTCTATTTTCGAGCATCCAATTAAGCGTAGGTCTATATGTTTGAACAATAAAAAGACTAACTTTATTCTTTTCTATTGGTTTAAGCTTACCCTTTAACAGATAAGCAGAAAGAGCGGGAACTAAAATAATTGCAACAACAACAGACCCAAACATTGCTAAGGTCTTTGCCCAAGCAAGTGGACCAAAGAGTTTTCCTTCACTGCCTTCAAGTCCAAAAACAGGAAGGAAAGTTACAATTGTGGTCGCCACGGCTGTTAATATCGCCGGTCCAACCTCTCTGGCAGATTGAACAATTATTTCAATCCTATCCTTCTTTGTTGCCTCTGGTTTTTCGGCGAGATGAGAATATATATTCTCAGTCATGATTATACCCATATCAACCATTGAACCAATAGCAATTACAAGCCCTGAAAGGCTCATAACATTTGAATCAATCTCAAGTAGCTTCATAAGAATAAAACTAATACCAACACCAAATGGAAGAGTTAAAGAAACTAGAATTGATGACTTAAAATGTAATAAGAATAAAAGAATAACAATAACTGTAATGATAATTTCTTGTCCTAGAGCAGAGTACACTGTTCCGATTGTTCGCTCTATTACTTCTGTCCTATCATAAAAAGGAACTAGTTTAACACCTTTAGGCAGACCTTTCTTAACAATTGAGAGTCTTTCTTTTACATTATCTATAACTTCTTTTGGATTTTCTCCAAAGCGCATGGTGACAACGCCACCAACTGATTCAACACCATTTTTATCTAATGCGCCTCTTCTAAATCCCGGTCCAATGTTAACACTGGCCAAATCTTTAACCCTGATTGCAGAATTATTTTTAACAGCAACGACAACATTTTCAATATCACTAATACTCTTAAAAAAGCCTTTTCCACGAACAACAAACTCTCTATCTCCGTCTTCAATAACTTCAGCGCCAACATCAATATTACTATTCTGGATTGATTTAATTAGCTTTGAAAAATGTATATCGTAAGCAAAAAGTTTATTAGGATCTACATCGATTTGGTATTCTTTTACAAAACCGCCAATACTCGCAACTTCACTTACTCCTTCAACTCCTTGAAGAAGATAACGAACGTAAAAGTCCTGAATAGATCTAAGTTCTGCTAAAGATTTGGGCTTCGATGCATTCTTTTCATTTTCTAGTGTATACCAAAATATCTGTCCAAGTCCTGTTGCATCAGGTCCCATATTTGGAGTTACACCTGTTGGAAGTTCCGATGATGCGGTTGATAGTTTTTCTAAAACACGACTTCGGCTCCAATAAAAAGGTACATCATCTTTAAAAATAACATAAATAATAGAAAAGCCAAATGCAGAGGTCGCACGGATATTTTTAACTCCTGGAATCCCTTGCATCATAACACTTAAAGGGTATGTAACTTGTTCTTCTATATCTTTAGGTGATCTTCCAGCCCATTCAGTAAAAACAATTTGCTGATTTTCACCAATATCAGGAATTGCATCAATTCTAGCCGTTTTAAGACTAAAAATTGATAGTAGGGCTATAAAGACAAACCCAACAACTACAAATGCACGATTACGAATAGATAATTCTATTAAATTCTGAATCATATTATATCCTTAGTGATTGTGACCAGAAGCTTCAGAATCTTTCATATCTTCATAACCACCAAAAAGTTGCGCTTGAGCATCTAATAGGAAATTTCCTTCAATCACAACTTCCTCTCCTTCCATCAACCCATGTTTAATTTCGACGTAACCTTCTGACTCATAGCCAGCATGAACAGTTTTTGCCTGAAAGTTCTTTCCAGATACTTTCACCCAGACGATTTTTCTTTTACCTGTATCAATAACTGCTGTTCTTGGAACAACAAGAGGCATTCCTTCTATATCGACATTTAAAACTGCATTTGCAATCATTCCCGGTTTTAGCTTACCTGAAGCGTTTTCAATAGTAGCTCTAACCTTTAATGTTCTTGATTTTTGATCGAGGACAGGATTTACAAAATCTATAACTCCAGTAAGTTTTTCCCCGGGAATAGCAGTAAACTCTAAGTCTACCTTTTGTCCGATCTTAATTAATGATGAATCATGTTCATATACATCCATCTCGACCCAAACATCAGAAAGATCTGTAAGTTCAAAGAAGTTCTGCCCTTCTTTAAAGTATTTTCCAACTGTAGCATTTCTTGATCGAACTATACCTGTTGCGTTTGAATAAATTGTAATTTGTCTTGGAACTTTCCCTTTTTTATACCAATTCTCAAATTGAAATCTCTTAATCCCCCAAAGCTTGAGTCTTTCAACACTCTGCTCTAGCATATCTTTAAACTCTTTAGTTTTGCTTTTTGTATAACTTTTCCGAGCTAGTAAATATTCTTCTCCAGCAGTAATTAGTTTAGGGCTATATAAGTCAATGACAGGGTCACCAACTTTAACCATACTACCAGTTGATTTAACATAAACCTTTTCAACCCTCCCTCCAATACGAGCAGGGATATTGCTTTCCTTTTCCTCGGACTGGAGGACAGAACCAAGCAATCTAATTTTCTTAGTCATTTTCATCGTCGTTACAGGAAAGAAGTCTGGCTCAAAATGTTTTAACTGTGCTTTTCTTAGTTTCACTTTAGCGACTACCTTGGCAGCCTTATTTTCCTTTGGTTTTTTGACCATTGGTGTACCATCCATAGGACAAACATCTTCAGTTTCGCTTGTCACGTCAGGAAAATCTTTACATTGCCAAATATCTTTCTCAGGAATTACAGTCGCCGCTTGAATGTCTTCCTCATCGTCAACTTCAATCTTTGTTAGATTCATATGACATATTGGACATTTCCCCATTTCTTTTTCTTTAATCTGTGGGTGCATAGAGCAAGTATAATAAACCTTAGTCTTAGAGTGTTCATGCCCTTCATGAGTTTTGCTTGAATCAATAGAGCCTTCTTTTTGACATGAAACACCTATAACAAGAAGAAACATTAAAAATATAACACTGATTAACTTATTCATTTAAGGACTCTCCTTTAACATACTTTAATGTTGCTCTTTTAATATCTATTTTTGCTTCGAGCATTACTTTGTGCATAAGAATTTTTTGTAATTTAAGTTCACTTTGAAGTAGCTCGACATAAGTAGAGTTACCGAGGCCATAAGACTTAGCAGTTATTTCTCTTGAGTTACGAGCGAACTTAATGGTTTTCTCTTTTAAAATACTCAATTCACCTAAAAGTTTATCAATCTCTTTACTCAATACAGATATATCTCTATTTTTTTGCCTCTTATAGTTTTCAAAGTTTTTAACGGCCATATACTTCTCTTGAACCGCTTGCCCATGTTTAGAATACTTTTCTCCAGAGAATGGTAGAGGAAAGCTAATTGCAGCTCCAACAAAGTCTCCGTTGCCATCAATGTTTGATCTTTTTGTGTACCCCAAGGATACAGTTAAATCTGGAACATAGTTTTGCTTAGAAGCAGTTAAAGCTAAATCTTTAGCCTTTAATTTTTCTTTTAAGCTAAGTTCCTTATTATCTTTTAATTTATCTGAATTTGTTTTAAGAGACTTCCAAGGAATAGAAGCTTCTTCAACATCAGAAGTTCCTATTAAATACCTTAAACGGTCGTCTATTTGAGATAATTCGTATTTCTTATTGTTTAATTCACTTTCAATTTCAGACTTTCTAATTTGAATATCAAGAAGTGCTTGCTGAGATGTTTTTCCTGTAGAGTATAATCTTTTACTAACTTTAAGAATTTTTGAAATCCATGTGTTATTCTCTTTTAGAATCTCTAGCTCTTCAGATACCTTCCTTTTGATAATCAATATTTCCCAAAATGCTTTAGTAAGAGCTTCTTTCTTATCATCTGCAGAAAACTTGTATGCTTTTGAAAGAGATTTAAATGCATCTTCAATATTTCCATACTTTGTCGTTAAAGCTATTTTCTGTGAAACACCAAACTCAATTCCAGTCATAGGAGTTTGGTTATCTTTCAAACTATCTTTTGGAAAGTTTTTGGCAGCAATTTTAAAATTTGGGTCTCCCCATGATCCTTTTAATTCTGCTTCTTCACTTAAAGCTTTTGATTTAAAGTTCACTGAATCAACACTCTCGTGTGCACCCAAGACTGTTATGGCCTTA
The DNA here is from genome assembly GCA_963922285.1 of uncultured Oligoflexia bacterium. Lineage (GTDB taxonomy): Bacteria > Bdellovibrionota > Bacteriovoracia > Bacteriovoracales > Bacteriovoracaceae > Halobacteriovorax_A. Next base: position 6,869 of record CAWUIU010000140.1, read on the forward strand.
TCAAAGGTAATAGCGTTAACTTCTACAGAACTAATTAAGAAAAGAATAACTAAATACTTCATCATTTTAATATCTCTTTTGATTCTCTTATCCATTTATCAACCTGTTTTACTTCATCTTTAGTTAGCTTTTTATCTCCATGCATAATGAGATAGCGAAATGGTGGCATGGAATCATTCTTTATAGATTTACCAATAGCATCTAAGTCTTTTATAGGTGTCTCATGGCTTACAAATGGAAAATCTTTTGAGAAATCCAAATGCTTCTTTGACTCTTTTATATCACTATCAATTAACTGCTTTACTCCAGGAATTTTATAATACCAAGGATACACAGTTGTATTTCCATGACAGTCAAAACAAGATTTCTGAAAGATTGGTTTCACAGACTTTAAATACTCTTGATTTATTCTTATATACTTTTCTTCTATTTCCACATTTGGCTTTACTACCTTAGCTTGCTTCACATCATTAGAGTGATCTTCACCTCCATGTCCCCAAACATGAGACGAGGCTGCAAAGGTAAAAAATAATAGTAGAGCTTTCAAAAATCCCCCAATTAAATAGTCTTCACTTCCTATTACGAGTGCCAATTCATATTTGTGACAAAAAACTTACTTTTTTAATAAAACTATAGTATTTTTAGTTATTTATACCCCTGCAGGGTACTTTTGAAAAGTTTTTGTCACAAAATAGGCACACTCGTCGTAATAAGAGGTAGAGGATGGGAAATCCATTTTCACATTTAGAAGATGAAAAGCTCATGGAGCTTTATAAGAACGGTGAAAATATGGCCTTTGAAGTTATTTATTTACGACATAAAGACCGAGTTTATAGCTACCTAGATAAAAGATTGTCCGATAAAAATATTATCGAAGATGTATTTCAAAGTATTTTTGTTAAGTTTCATAATTCACGACACCTATATAGTAATAAACACCCTCTTTTAAAGTGGATATATACAATATGTAGAAGTGAGCTTCTTGACTGGGCTAAGAAGAATAAGGCTAAGTTTGTCCAGTTAAGTGAAGATCAATTAAGCAACGAGTCAACAGTGCTTAATGACAAAATTGATCTTGATTCGATTAAAACACTTTCAGAAAAAGAAAAACAGGCACTGAAGCTTCGTTATTACTCCGAAGAAGATTTTATCGAAATTTCTAAGATCCTTAAGACATCTGAAGCAAATTCAAGAAAGCTTGTTTCAAGAGGTATCAAAAAGCTTAAAGCAAAATTACTAGGAGAAACATCATGATTGATCCTAAGGATAAAAAAGATTTTCAAGATTTTATGAACTCCAATGGAGTTAATCCTCCAGAGGAGCTGAGTAAAAGTATTTTAAACTTCGTTCACGCAGACTTAAACCCAGCTCATAAAGTTGTATTTTCAAAGCTTCTCGTCATTCAAGCGTTTATAGGTTTTTTGACTCTTACATTTTGCCCACAATTTAACCTAAGCTTAACTAATAACTTTGAACTTTTTCACTATTTTCATCACAAGTTTGGAGAGAATAT
>CAWUIU010000141.1:0-8357 GCA_963922285.1 uncultured Oligoflexia bacterium
ATGGTATAAAGAATTGCCTAGGAAAAGCAGTTATTCCAAAACATCTAATAGATAGTAAAAACATGGTTGTCGAAAGTCCAAGTATTGTACTTAAAGTACCAATTTATCTTTGTTATCGTACGAGTCCTTACTATACAAAACTACAAAAAGAAGTTATTTCTAAATTATCCAAATAAATATAGATCAGTAAAAAAGAGTATAATAGAAGGTCAGAGAAGTAACGATCAGTGCACAAATAGAAAAAATCTTAAATACTATTCCTCGTTTATAAAATTCAAACAGTTTAAATATTGAGAATCCATAAGATCTTCTATGAAAAGGAACTCGTTTCTTAAGCTCTTTACCTAACTGGTCTAACTGTCAATATACTTCACTTGTTTTAGCATCTTTAGCAATCGCTTTTGAGGCTTGAAGCTCAGTATCTTTTAAATCTGTGTATTTTAATTGAAAGGCTGATCATATTTGCTCATAAAGACTCTTTTCATTTGGCGACAGCTTAGCATCTATATTCAACAAATATCTTGCTCTATCAATAGTAGATGATACTGCAAAATAAGAATCAATTTTTTGAAAATAATCAAGAGCATTAAGACTTGAATTACTTATCTCTTTAATAACAGCTTCTTTGTCATCAAAGTTAAGCTATTAATTTTGTTAACAAGCCATTTTTTTTTCTATCAACAAGTATATGATCTGAATATGCTAGATTGATTAAGACTAAAAGAGAGTTTAATTCATCATTATTTTTCATAATTATTTTTCATAATTATTTTTCAAACATCTCAGTATTTAATTTAACACTTTCACCAAGCCATCCGATGTAGCTCGTATGGTCGAGCAAATCATCTCCAGTTGTAGGGTGAATGAAAGCAATAAGATCTTGTCGATTAATTGCGATAAAGCTCTGTACTTCACCAAGTTTTTCAATCGGTACCGTTATTTGCATACTCCACATAGGATGTGGACCAACAGGTCTTTCATGGTAGCGCCCAATCGCTACTCCAAATTTTTCATGAACAACAGACCCAAGCTCTTTTGCATACTTAATATTACTTTCAGTGTAATAAAGATGAATGTGATAGTTTTTGATTTCTGATATATCTTTCATGGTAATATGTTACTAAGTTATATCAGAATTAAAAAGATCAAATTATGTAACGTGTTTGTATCGATTTTCGAAAGAGATGGGGAAGAAAGTCTTCCCCATCCACACGACAAGTTATTGAATTTGGTCAAGAAGCTCTGGCGAACGTACAATTTCACGTACTCCATGAGCGTGATCTTCAAGAAATTTATTGCTCTTACACCATCTATGAACAGAGTTAATATCTAGCATTGCACAAGTCGGCTGAACACTCCACGAAACTTGAAGAGGCGAACACTTTTCTTCGGTATAACTTGGACCAGTTGTTGAACCTCTAAACTGAACAGGCGCTTCAGTTTTTGGATAATTCGCTTGATAGTATCCATCTACCCTTCTAGGGAGAACATCAAAGTCTTGAAAATTTAATGCTCTTGAATTATTTACAAGAAGAAAAACTTTTGTTTCAACTCTTAGTTGAGGATTCGCACATTTAGGACTTAAGCATGAACCTAGGCCTTTTCCCGGAACAACGTCACAAGATGAATGAACCCAGTGAACTTCAATTGTGTCACCTGGTGAAATATTATCACAACCTTTAATAACTCCTGATTTACTCAACTCTCTTGCATTCAACGATGAAGTTTCATTACACTTCCAACCACCAAACTTTCCCTTTCCACCAGGAATAGAAAAACCGGCAGCTTTATGTTCTGCATTCTTATGAAAGTGAATATTACAAAGGTTTAAATATTTTGCTGGAGGTGCCATGTTAAACTTGACTCCATTTGTTCCATAAACTTTTGTAATGTCTCTTGGTGTCTGTGGTCCATACCCTTCACAAACAGCAGCAAAAGCTAGTATCGGTACTAAAAAAGTAATTAGCGCCTTCATTTATTTAATCTCCTTTATTTGTATTAGCAAAAGATTCTCAAAAAATCACAGAATTGAAAATAGGCACATCTTAGACATTAGAATTAAATCTTTTGATTTGCTTCATATATTTTATGTATCCGAGGCTCGTAATTTATTTCTATGATAGTAGTTTTTACTAAAAGAATAATTCTATGAAATACTCTCGACTCCTGCTAATTGATACTTACAAAAAAGGCCCGCATAAGCAGGCCTTTAGTCGATATATTTAAATTTGATTTAAAATTAATCGTTAGATCCACCACCAAGGTTAAATCCTTTAAGCTTATCTGCAAGAGTAGCTGTTTGAACTGGTTGATTGAATGAACCATCGTTCGAAGCATTCGCTGCAGACTTGATAGAAAGTGCAATTTTCTTAGCATCTTTATCAAGAGAAATAACCATAGCTTTTACAGCTTGACCTTTCTTAACTACATCTTCTGGCTTCTCAACTCTTTCTTCAGATAATTCAGAAATGTGAATTAGACCTTCAATACCTGTTTCAAGTTCGACGAAAGCACCAAAGTCAGTAACTCTAACAACTTCTGCTTCAACAACTGTTCCTACAGGAAGTCTCATTTCGATTTTCTTCCAAGGATCTTCAGCCAGTTGCTTAATACCTAGAGAGAATTTTTGATTTTCTTTATCGACAGAAAGAATCATTGCTTCAACATCTGCACCCTCAGAAAACTCTTCTTTAAGGTTAACGTTTTTCTTAGTCCAAGAAACGTCTGAAACGTGGATAAGAGCGTCAACTTCTTCACCAAGATCAACGAAAGCACCAAATTCTACAACAGACTTGATTTTTCCGTTAACTTTAGTTCCTACAGGGTACTTAGCCGCTAGAGCATCCCATGGATTATCTTGAAGTTGTTTGATACCAAGAGAGATTCTCTTATTTTCAGTGTCAACTTCAAGAACTTGTGCTTCAACCATTTCACCAGCATTAAAGTGCTTAGTTGGGTTTTTAATAGCATTTGTCCATGACATTTCAGAAACGTGGATAAGGCCTTCGATTCCGTCATCAAGCTCGATGAATACACCGTAATCTTTAACAGAAACGATTTCACCTTTAACTTTCTTACCTGCAGTATAGTTCTCGTGAGCTTTTTCCCAAGGGTTTTCTTGAACTTGCTTAAGACCAAGAGAAACTCTTTCTTTATCTTTATCAAACTTAAGGATCTTAACTTCGATTTCATCAGCAACTTTCATTAAGCTTGAAGGATGCTTAACTCTTCCCCAAGACATGTCAGTGATGTGAAGAAGACCATCAATACCACCAAGATCGATAAATGCACCATAGTCAGTAATGTTCTTAACAATACCTTTAACAATCATTCCTTCTTGGATTTGTCCAAGAACTTCGTCTCTTAACTTACCTCTTTCTTCTTGAAGAATAGCTCTTCTTGAAAGAACGATGTTTCCTCTTTTCTTGTTAAACTTGATAACTTTGAATTCCATCTTTTTACCGATGTACTTATCAAGAAATCTAGTTGGTCTGATATCAACTTGTGAACCAGGTAAGAAACCTTTAACACCGATATCAACAGAAAGACCACCTTTAACCTTAGCAACAACAGTTCCTTCAAGTGGAGTTCCAGACTCACACGCTTCAGAAATTTTGTCCCAAGCTTTAAGGATTTCAGCCTTGTCTTTAGAAAGAACAAGGTTACCCATTTGTGACTCAAGCTTATCAAGATAAACTTCAATTTCGTCACCTTCTTTAACTTTAAGAGTTCCATCATAGTTTTGGAATTCTCTTACTGGAACAAGACCTTCTTGCTTGTATCCAATGTCGATCAGTACATAGTCAGGGCTGATGTTTACAATCTTCCCCTTAAATACTTCACCTTCTTTGAACGAAAGAGTTTGTTCGCTTTCTAAAAGCTTTCCAAATTCTGTTTGTTCTGTCGTTTCGATGTCTTCACCGATAACAACTTCGAATGCATCCATCCACGGCTGCTTCAAATCTTTTGTCGTCATAATAACTCCGGGTGCCAGCATATGATTTTCATATGTGACGGTTTTGATAAAACCACGCAAAGCATGGACCAGACATCTTCTACTGAAGGTAGCCAAGTTTTGATTTATGGCATACTACAGCATTCGAAAGTGCATGTAAAGCTATCTATGTGAAAAAACGAAGTCTTTTGTTTAGCTGCTTTTGATAATTCATGAGGAGGTTTTGTTTATAGTTCTCAATCCCATGCTCTTCAAGGATTGGCTCTCTGACAACCTTAGTCAATTCTGATAACCTTTCTAAATTCTTTCCACAATACTCAATTTTGGCCCTTAGCTCTCTAGAGTCAGACCTTTTGTAAGTTTGAGCAACTGCACTATAAATTCGCGATAACTCTCCAGAAGTTGCATTCCTAGGAGTCACTACCGGAGTCCCCTTTAACAAGGAGATTAATGTATAATCCTCTAGGGGTAACTTAGCTAGATAACTAATCCAAATATCAGCTTTCACACTATTAACGCTTATACTGTCATGAAAGATCACGTTATTTTGTTGCTTATATTCTGCAATTTTTTCATCGATTTGCGGCTTTAGCACATTCGATGACCAAGACTTTGACGTAAATATATGAAGTTTAGCTATTTTATCGAGTGATCTTTTTTCATTTAAAGACCATAAAGCTTCAATACAAGTTGAAATATCATCAATTTCGTTCTCATCTTCATTCACATAACAGCCTAAATTTAAAATTGATTCATCAAAAGTTACGACATTATTTACAAGTGTTTTATCGTCTAGTCCTAAACCTGAAAAGAATAGTTTACGCCTTGGAATAACCAGATGGCCTATAATCTCCTCATTCATTTCTTTTACAGGGACATAGATTTGATCAACTCTTGAAATAAGAGACTTATACCAGAACTGTTTATAGAACTTCTTTATGTCGTGACTTACAGTAAAGAAGAGGGCTGTATTATTTCTCTTTCTCAACATATAAGCAATAGGCCAAAGGTACTGAAGTTCGTAACAATGGACAATATTTATATCCATTCTATTAAAGATATCTTGGAGTGTTCCTAGTTTAAACCATTTTAATAATGATATTCTCTCTTTTGTATTATGATAAAAACAATCAATGCCTAGTTCTGAAGCACGGTCATCCAATAGAGATCCTTTTAAACAATAGAGAAACACATTATGTCCGACCTCTTTTAAAATCTTGAGATCTCTAAGAACCATTCTCTCCCTCGTACCAAAACTTGAGGATGGGCACACATAGAGTATATTTTGCTGATTTCTAAGAATATCAATCAAGAGTTTGTCCAGGTTTATAACCTTTTAAAATACCTTTTACTGTTCCAATTTTTACTTTCGCTTCAAATTTAAGTAGTTTTCTTTGCTTGTCCGCTGAATACCAAAAAACAATATCTCCACGTTTCTTCAACACTCCAGGAAACTGAGTAACTGCCTTAACCTTAAATGCATCGATATCCTTATCCATAATGTTGATCGTCTCTCTAGAGACAACTTCAGCTTTTAATAACCACACCTTCGTTCTCGTCACCATAGGAAAGCCAAAGTTATAGCCAACCTTTAGTGGCAAACCTCGAACAAAGTACAGTGCAGAAAAGGAGTCGGTGAAATATCTTGGTAAATACTTCTCCTCATTTTTAATCTTTGTCTTCCCTTCCTTCTCTCTCTTATAAAAGAAAGTCGTTCTTAACTCTTCTTCATCAAAAAGTTGTAAGTCATCAACAGATTGGGAAGATTCTCTTTGTTTTAGCTCATACTTAAGCGGGAAGAAGTTTTCTTTTCCAATATAAGTATTTAAAGAGTTCTTAAGCTTATAAATATTCTCAAAATACTTAGCTGACTCCATCGTCGCCTTAATTGAAAAGACATCTTTATCACCTAACTGTAAACCATTTAAAGTCTCAATTGTTGCAGTACCTGCTTTAAAAATTGACCAGCTAATTTCATATTCAAACCTTTCTCCTGGGAACAAAACAGGTCTAAATTTATTCCAATATATCGCATACTTTTTGTTATATTTCTGAAACGACTTTGGATAATCTGATTTAGTCTCCGGCTTCTGTCTAAGAATTAAAGCTTCTTTCTTTTCTTCTAACTCTTGAATTTCTTTTTGTTTACCTATTTTCTTCTTAGGTATTACTTTTTTCTCGGTTTTTCTAATAGTCCCTTTCTTAGTTTTTTTAGATTTTTCTGTTGAAGTAACTTCCTGATTTTTTAACGGTGTCTTTTTTCTAACTTTAAACTTCTGAAGTTTTCTCTGAGAAATTTCAAAGCTTTCAGCTATATCTTTATCAATGTCACTAGAAATATTACTACCGGCACATGAAATTAATGTCGCTAAAGTAAAAAATGAAAATATATTTTTTAGAGTCATCTAAGCCTCAAGCATTCTATTTATTTTATGTTCAATTTCTCGCTGCCCAGAAAGAAATTGAATTTGGATATCAATATAGTTAATCAACGTACTTTGGCTAACTTTCCTTATTTTAACAATATCCTTTTCTGTTGTGATGACAATGGCATTATTCTCCTGTGCAACCTTTAGTAGATTATTCATATCAACTTCTGTGTAGTAATAGTGATCGGGATAAAAGTATTCTCCAACAATATTAACCCCTAACGACTTCAATAGCTCAACAAAAGAAGCTGGAGAAGCAATACCTGTTACGCATATGACATTCTTACCCGACAACTCCCCTAGGCTAAAGACTTCACGATAACTAATATTTCTAACACTTTTTGGTCGATAGCAAATTCTCGCAATAGGCACACTCAAATCAGTATGCTCTTGAATCATTCTTTCCAATTGTTTCAATTTTTCCTCTTCAACAAGATCACTACGTCCAAGAATAATTGCATCGGCATCCTTCAGAGCAGTTAAACCTTCTCTAAGATAGCCTATTGGTGGCGGAACATATTGCTCCAGGGGTAGCATCGAATCAAAAAGAACAAAATTTAAGTTTCTCTTTATTTTTAAATGTTGATGCCCATCATCTAATAGCACGACATCAGGTTCAATCTCTTTGAAATAATGCTTCAAGTTTTCTGAACGATTCTTTCCGACGATAACTGAAGAATTTTTTAATCCACGACTTATGAGAAGAGCTTCATCTCCATATTCATATGGATTATAACCAAGAACGCTATCTGACTTTATGACACCGCTACTATTTTCAAGACGACCTTTATAGCCTCTTGTCAGAACCATCACTTTTTTACCTTTTTCATTCAAGTATTTACCAAGCCATAAAGTAAAAGGAGTTTTACCAGTCCCTCCAAGAGATAAATTACCTACACTAATAATTGGAACTGCGTATTCATTTTGCTTTATATATCCAACATCATAAAGGAATCGACGAATTCGATAAACTAAATCCCAAAGTTTGCTAATAGGCGTTAGAATAACGAGAACTTTTCTGAGAGGATTACTCATAGCTATCTCCTATTTTCTCAGAAAAAAAATCGACGAGATCTAAGTCATCACCACTGATATAATTTATCGTTTTATCTAACTCTTCGACACGACTTTTATATTTATTATTTTTTAAAAGCTTTCGAAGCTCCTTTTCTACGTTATAACTCGAGAAAGACTCTGCTATAATCTCAGGAAAGACTTCTTTTTGATGGATTATATTTGCCAGAGATATAAAACCTCTATAGCTGACAAAGTTTTCATAGATAAACGTATTCAATAAACCACTTGTGTAAGCGACAATAGTTGGCAACGAGAAGATGGCACAAGTTAACGTAACTGTTCCACTTGCAGCCAATGACAAGTGATTATCTTTCAATGCCTTAGTCAAATCTCTATCAAAATATATTGAATCAAATTCATCTTCAAAAGGTTCATAGAGTGCAGCATTAACACTGGAAGACTTTACTATACTAATGGTAATATCTCTTTCTTTCTTTATTTTTTTAGCAACTTTTACAAAGACAGGTAAGATCCTAGAAACTTCATTATCCCGACTCCCAGGAAGAAGAAGTAATTTCACAGGTCTATTTTCAACATCAACAACTTGACGTCGATAATCTTGAACATCTGATATATGGTGAAAATACAATGGATGCTTAACAGCGACAGTATTTTTCACTCCTCTATCTTTAAACCATTTTTTTTCGAAAGGAATTATACAAAATAAAGTATCAACAAACTGAGCTAACGCCTTCGTTCTCCAAGATTTCCAAGCCCAAGCTTGAGGAGCTACATAGTATAAAACTTTTACATCTCTCGCCTTTAACTTTTCAGCAAGTTTAAGATTAAAAGTCTGAAAGTCGATCAGAATTGCAACTTTACAATTGCGCCTTTCAACTTCTTGAATTATTTTTTTAGCTGCTCCAAGATAAAAAGGAACTTTTCGAATAGCTTCT
>CAWUIU010000142.1:0-8334 GCA_963922285.1 uncultured Oligoflexia bacterium
AATTTCCATGTCCTCAGCAGAAGCTCCATCATATATAGTCGTTACAATTGCCGTGGCAAAACTAACTGATGGATAACTTTCAGAGTTCATTTTCATAAGTCCCATAGATCCATATATCGCTAGGAAAAAAGATAGGACGACTGTAAATTTGTGATTCTCGACGAAAAATTTAGCAATGTTCTTCATAAGATTCCTCTATATTATAAATTCATTTTACAAGGTGTTTGGTTATAAATTGAAAAGTAATCAATGATCGTCGTAATGACGTTATACTTTGTTTTGATTTCATCTAAATTACTTTGTAACAAGTTGTCTTCATCTTGAATTAGATCTCTTGCTGAGATTCTAGCTTGACGAAATTTCTTATTTGACTCAGAGAGAGTTTGATCAAGAAGAATAGTATTCTTCTTTTGGGTATCAATTACTTTATAAAGTACTTTAATCGACTTTAGAGTTTCGATATGAAAAGCTGATAGTTTTCCTTGAACTTCTTGATAACGAGAAATATTAGATTTCGTTATTATCTCTTTTTGAATATCTTCAGTATTTTTCTTTTGTTTGCCAAGAGGAATGTTTAGAACTAGTCCTACACTTACACTTGTTTTCCCTTCATCTGCTAATTGACTTGTACTATCAGAATAGGAGAATTCTTTTCCAATTAAATTAACTTCTGAAACAAAGGCAAGATCAGGTTTTGAGTAGGCTGAATTCGCTCTAAGTTTAGCTTGTAGATCTTCTTTAAGTAGCTGAAGTACATCATCGTATTCAGTGTAATTGAGCGGAAGATTTTTAGAACTACTAATCTTCACAGTACATGCGAGTACTTCTTCTACTGTTTTATCAAGATTATATTTTTCCAGCTCGATCGTTAGAGCAGTTAATTTATTAGGAAATAGTTCTCTTAGTCTTCTGTAGAGATTAGATCTCTCGTATTCTAAAACAAAGATTTGACCATTTCTTGCTTGAACCTGTGAACGTATTCTTGATAATTCACTCTTATCCGCAATATTACTTCTATAACGCTTGTAGGTATCTTCTTCAAGTTTCTTCGCAGTTTTTAAAAGGTTTTTTGATATTCTTAAGGATTCATTATTGGCGATAATTGACCAGTATAGTTTTCGTACTTCACTAACAAAAGCTGTTTCAGAAATTCTTAGTTCTGCTTGGGCAATTTTAGTTTGGTACTTTAATGAGGCTTCTCTTTTCTTGGTCAGGCGACCTAAAAAATCTTTATAGAGATCAACTCTTAAACTTGCTCCTACTGAAGATGTTGAACCATTTTTATAATAGTTGTTTGTTACTTGGGAAGCAGATGCTTGGGCCGTTACCTGAATACCTTGACGGGTTGCCTTACTCAACTTAACTTCAAAATTTTCAATAGGTGAGTTGACAGGGGCGAAAGAGGAAAAAGAGGTTTCTTTGGTTTTCAGATAACTGGCCTGAGCATCAAAATTATAGATAAAGTTCTCTTTGAACTTTTCTTCATCAATGGTTGTGTTTAATTTTTGTAGTTCTAATCTTTGTTTATTAAAGGAAGAGTTTCTCGCCCAATCAACTAATGTTGCTTCATTGATGTTGATGGCCATAGCGCTTGTGCTTAGAAGGAAACTTATTAAGAGAATGCTTTTCATAGTTGTAATCCTTTATTCAAACGATTGTATTAATTTAAACATACGTTTAATTTATACGACTATTTCATTTTACACAATAGTTTAATGACATTTAACAGGGGAAAGTGAGGTAAATAATTATTAATACGAATTATTTCAGTGGTTTAAGCTACTTTTTTTGACTTATCTTCAGGTAGACAAATATATAACGTAAAAGACCTATTAAAAGAGTTTTTATTGTATTTTAGGTCTCCACCAAAATTTTGTGCGGACAACTTAGCCTTTGAGAGATTAACACCAGTAGAATCTAGGATACTCGAAGTACTAAAGAATGGATCAAATATGCGATCTTGTTTATCTTCTTCGATAGGTAGAGAGGAGTCAATAATTTCAACCATAATATAGTTGTGATTAGTGGTTAGATTTATTTGAATCCATGCTTCTGTGTTCTTGGTGGCGTGATATATGCTCTGGTTTATGAGACTGATGATAATATCAGCTACAACAGACTTGTGGCTTTCTACTTTCATATTTGTTAAAGGCGGGTCGTAAATAAGAGTGATCTTATCGATCTTCATTTTTTCACGACTGAGATTGATAATTTCTTGAATTGAGTCGCGAATATCAAACACCTCTTTTTCCTTATTTCCATCAACTTTTGAAACATTTCTGAGTGAATGAATAATAGAAGAAATTCTTTCAATATTTTCGAGGGATTGTTTGAAACCATTTTGCATGATTTTGCTCTTGTCTGTACATGAACGTGCCATAATTCTTATATGGCCATTGATAACTGTTAGAGGGTTGTTAATCTCATGGGCGAGTCCTGCTGACATTTTACCAATTGATGCCATTTTACTATTTTCATAGGCTTCAAGTCTGGCCAACATTTTACTTTCTTCAGACTGTTTGAGTTCTTGATAGATTTCTTCATTTTCGATTCTAAGCTTTATGTTTTCAAAAATAGAAGAATGTATCTTAACTGCTCCTCTTATCATGACGGTAATAAATAAGACAGATAAAGAACTCATCATATAACTCATTGGTGCTTCAAGGCGAGTACACACGATGACAATAGGTACGAGTAAACTAAGTAAATAAACAATTGAACTCTTCTTGGAGGCTGCATTGGTTGGTATTGAGCCTGCAGCTATACCGGTAATTGAGGCTAAACAAACAAAGAAGAGGTCGTTGTGCTTTATCGGGTCGATGAAAATGAGTGCAAAAATACCCCATTGAAGACCTGCATATAACGAGACTGTCGTATGGATGTTTTCAAATATGTTAGGATCCTCTTTAGCGCTTTCGACATTTTTTTGAAACCAAACCCTGCTAAAGTATCTAGCTGCTAGATAGATTGTGAAAGTACTGAGCCAATAATAAGGGGACTGAGAACCTGTTACTTGAGACGTATAGATAGATAGAAAAGTCGCAACAATCGTTGAGATTATGTATACTTGCTCTTTCTGGGAAAAGAGCTGTACTAAGTGTAAATATTGCACTTTTCGCAAGTTTTCTTCTTTCATCTTTATATTTATCGGACGATTAATGATTTCTCTTGAGAAAAACAGTCGGAAAGGGCACAACATTCCATCTTCACATTTAACTTGAATTTATAGGTACAATAAAATTTGGATAGCTGAGTAAATAGCTAATATTAGGAGAACAATATTAATTTACCTCAGAAAGCATATCATACATTTCAAAAACTAAAAGAGGTAGATGAGTTCAAATTTATCTATAGTTTTATGTCAAGAATGCTTGGTCGTATAGATGACCCTATCACAAGAGCAACAAAGTCACATGACTATATTGAAAGCTATATGAGTCAAATTATGGAGAACGATGTTGTTAAGAAGAGTCTCGCCTGTGGTAATGGTTGCAGTGCTTGCTGCCATACACAAGTTTCAATTAACTCAGATGAAGCCGAACTACTTAGTCAGTTAGTTATTGATGGAAATGCTCATATTGACTTAAAGAAATTATACATCCAGGGTAATGTAGAAAATGATCCTGCTAAGTGGTTTCAACTTCCTTATACTCTAAGAGGCTGTGTTTTCCTAGATGAAAAGGGTAGTTGCACCATTTATGAGAATCGCCCAATTGTTTGTCGTACAAATAATGTTCTTGGAGAGGCTTCTCAGTGTGACACAAGAGATGGTGTTGAAAAACCACTTCGACTTTTAAATACTCATAAGTCCGATATAGTTACAATTGCAGCCTATAATGCAGCAGGTAAGGGCGGAACTCTTCCTCATATGCTTTGGGAGTCTCTAAGAGAAAAAGTAGAGTATAAGTCACTGCCAAAGAGGAAGAAAAAAGCGATAAAGAAAGCAAAACTTACAAAAATTAAAAAGAATATTTCAAAACTTATCGAACTATAGATCTGTCGGTCTTTTCAAAACTAGTGCTAATTGATATACCTAAACCCTAATAAATAAGGGGTTTATATGAAAGTATATGGAATCAAAAACTGCGACACAGTTAAGAAAGCACTTAAGTATCTTGAAGAGAACTCAATTGAATTTGAATTTGTTGATTTCAAGAAGACTCCTCCAACAAAGACTCTCGTGAAGAAATGGGCAAAAGATCTAGGGGATCTACCTGTTAATAAGAGAGGAACAACTTTTAGAAAAATTAAAGATGCTTATGAATCAGGTTCTAAAGAAGAGCAGGTAAGTTTATTAGTGGAAAATTCCTCAGCGATTAAAAGACCAATTGTTGAAACAAACACAACGATCATGGGCTTTAAAAAAGATGAGTGGGATCAAGTCTTTTAGTGAAGGCTGATTTAAAAAACACAAATACATATCGTAAGAAATGCTTTGACTGCTTTCGCCCAGGAATGTTCTGTGTCTGTCATGTGATAAAGAAGACAAAACTTCGTAGTAAGATTGTTGTTCTTATTCATCCAATGGAGGCAAAGAAGGAGCGCTTGGGTACTGGTCGTCTGACAAAGACAGCTATTGAAGATGCTGAAGTCATTATGGGAATAGACTTCACGAATGATAAAAGAGTTAATGATCTCATTAACGATCAAGCAAATTTACCTCTTGTTCTCTATCCTGGAGAGGATGCTCTCAATATTACCTACGCTAAGAGTGAAGAGGTAACTGAGCTCAAAGAGAAACGACCTGTTATTTTTGTTATCGATGGAACTTGGCCATGTGCTAAGAAGATGATGACTCTCTCAAAAAATATCAACAGTCTTCCACGAATTTCATTTTCAACAGATAAGAAATCAGAGTTCTTTATTAAACATCAACCACATGAATTAGCTCTTTCTACCGTTGAAAGTGTTAATATCCTCATTAAAGATATGGCCAGGGCAGGGGTAGAAACCCTTGATGGAAACGAAGATACCATGCTTGATGCCTTTAAGCTTATGGTCCAAAAGCAGCTCGAATGCGCCGCCGATCCTAATATTCCAAGTAACCGTGGAAAGAAGTCTAAACGAGAGCGGACGCATCTCATCCGCGAAAAGAAAAATCGCTCATTTATCCTTAAGTAGCCCTATTTTTTTGGCGATAAGTCTAGGGAGTAAGTTATTGAAATTTATTAGATGAAAGAAATCTCTGATTAGTATTCTTTTTAATCTTTATAATTAAAGATACTAATAGAGTATGGGACAGATTATGGAACTAATAACAAATCTATTTAGAAAAATAATTGTTGTATTAACTTGTACAATGTTATGCCATTTACAAATCAATCTCAGTAACAATTCGATTAGTTTTGGTCTTTCACATGTCTATGCTGCAGAAACGGTCGTAACGAATACGACAGATAAAGGAGAAGAGGGCTATATTCAACTAGATGGAAAAGCTGGAGGTCTTGGTAGTGCGATAACAAGTCCAGCCGTTTCCATTCTTGTTTATATGGCATCTGCTTTTATTATCTACAAAATGATTGTTGCTTGTAAGCCTGTTTCGTATGACGTATATGCCGCAGCCGCAGGGGCAGGTATTTATATTATGGGTGAGGTAATGAATATCTCTTCTTCAAAAGAGAAGTTAAAAGAGAAGAAGTTAGAATATAAAACTTATTCTGATGATGCAGTTGTTGATAATGAACAGTACGAAGCTCTTATTAAAGAAAAGCAAATGATGGAGAAGGTAAAAAGCTCTGCCGGAAAGCGAGCAAAGATGCAAATGGCATCCGCAGTTGCTTTTGGTGTTGCTGCAGGGCTTGCTATGTTTGAGGATGTTAAAAGTAAAACGCTAGCTTCAATTTGTACCGCGATGGGCTCAGGTGTAGCTGCAGCATGTGCGTCCCCGTCCTGTGGTGTTGCTTCTAAAATGGTTTCGGGAAAAGAGATTCAAGAATCTGTGATAATGATGAGTAAGGCTCAGTTAACGAAGTTAAAAGCTAAAGAAGCTGGTGTTGAAGGACTTTTGACAGCTTGTGCTGCTGAGAGCTCTAAGACATCTGCTCTTGATGGTGGTGCTTGTATAAAAGCTGCTTCTGATGCGGGTGTAACATGTAACAAGTATCTTCTAAACGAACAATTAACAGAGATTGCATGCTTACCTCTATCCCTTGCAAAAGCAAACCACAAATCTGAAAATCACATTGAATCTTGGTTTACTGGACTTATGAAGAGTATGGTACCAAGTGCAAAAGCTGTCGGAGGTAGTATTCTCGGTGGTATTGCAGGAGTATTATCAGGATATCTTGCCGTTCAGTCTAAGTGGGCAGATATGTTTATAACAACTCCTACTAAAAGAGCATGGCTTTGGGGTGGACTCGCAGCTTACGGAATGATCGTTTATAAAAATACAAAAGAGCAAGAGAGTTCTGCTGGTCAAAACATTGTACAAATTGATGCTCTCTTAAAGCGTATGGATAATACCATGGCTAAAGGGATTTCTGTTTCTAATAGTGGGCCAGGAACAAGTGTAACGGGAACATCGACTTTTTCTGTTGCCGGAGCAAGCTTTGATGAGCCAATGGCTTGTATTGCAGGTAAGTCATCGGATGGTGCTTGCAAGAAGTTACCTCCAGTTAAGACTAATCCGCAAATGACCGCTAATTATGGAAATATGCCAAAAGGACTAGCTCCTGCCTTTGGCGATCTCTTGAGTTTTGCAAAGGCTACTGAAGGCAAGAGTGGAATCAGTAAAGGTGCTGCGCAAAAACTTGATCGTCTAAGTAATCGCTTAAATGCTGTTAATAGTACGCTTCGGTCTGAGCAGAAGAAGTTAGATGCTGCTAGAAAGAAGCTCGGTATGAAGCCTGCACGTATAGGTGATAATGGTAAGAAGATGTTTAACAATATGGTAAAGCGAGCTAAGAAGCACTTTGATAAGAAAGAACAAAACCCAAATTCTCTACTTGCTCGCTTAGGAGCATCGGCTCCAAGACCAAGTAAGTCATCAGGATCTGATGCAAAGGCTGCCGAAAAGAATCTTGTGAAAGATATTGGGCTAACTGAGAGTGATGGTAGTGGGGCACTTGCTAGTGGTGATGACAGTGATATACCTAGCTTTGATTTTGATATGAATGCTCTTGAAAATGAAGTTGCCAAGAGAAATACCGAGTTTGATGAAATGGCAAAAAAGGCTGAATATGTGGAAGAGCAAGAAGAATCGATAATACAAGATCGCTCAGTCTCTATTTTTAAAGTACTCTCAGTACGTTACTTAAAAAGTGGATATAAAAAACTTCTTGAAGAAGTAAAAGAATAAAAAAGAGAGAAGCGTGGAGAAAACCAGGAACCACACTTCTCTCAACTCGATACTAGCACAGCACTTAAACTTTTCTATAGCTTCATATCTATCCGGTCCGCGATACCTGTCGGGCCGTCAGAGTTGTCTGGACAATTTATCTTCTTATACGCAAAGAGGTTGGTATCTTTAAAATAGGTATATTTCTTTACGCCTTGATAATACCAAGAGTAATTATGCCAAACAGAGACCTTTAATTGTGGGCCTTTACTAGCCTCCACAATATTATTTAATTTGTAGATAGAGCTAGGTGCTCTTGTCTGATCACGGTACTGTTTATTGATTTCCTTAATACAAGAATTTTTTCTGAAGTTTAAACTATAACCGACATCTTTGCTGCAAGATAGTAGAGCCCCAAAGACAATGTACAAAGGTATTACACGCATCATTCTCAACCTCGCTTGTGCTAGTATCGTCAAAACCGAGATTTGGTTCAATACAATTATTGATATGTAAAATGAAACAAAGATCGAAATTTTATCTAGATGAGCTGTAAGTTGTTAGAGTATTGGGATCGTTGGTTTTTCTTTTTATTTCCACATGGAATATATTTAGGAAAATAATTTGTAAGTTCCTAATAGTTGTTTGGAATATTATAAGTATTTTTCCAAAATTTTTATGGATACATGGGCATTTTTTTCATGATCATCTTTATCAAAGATAGGCTAATCAAAATAACTGATACTTCCGTGGCTATAATTGGCGATAGTATAAAACTGCTAGGGACAGGAAGGGACCTGATTTGATTCAATGCAAGGACAGCTTTTGGCCCCAGTTCAGATTGATACCGTCGTAAAATAAACATCTTTTCAGAGGTTTAGGTACTCTGAATTTTGGCACGCTATATGCTTATACATAAGTAGCTGAGAGGGAGAACTCTACTTCCCATCTTTACGCCCACCTTGAGGATTTGTTGTGAATGCGACGAGCCTATCAAAAAATAATTTTTAATATCTTAAAATTCGCTTTCCCCTCTCAGTCTCTTAATGGTGTAGTTG
>CAWUIU010000143.1:0-8270 GCA_963922285.1 uncultured Oligoflexia bacterium
GTAAGGGTGATATTTCTTTTTAAAACTTAGCTGTCATCGAGTTAAATAAATCAATATAGACTTGAAAATCTGTTGGCTTTTACAAAGCCAACAGTATCATTTCTTTTGGAATTTTCTTATGTTTTTTAGTTGGAAGAAATAATTTCGTGCCCTTTGAAAAGTTAATGTTGTCATTTTATGTGCTGAGAAAAACTGTGTTTTGAGAAGAATTAAATGATCTTGTCAAAATTGATCCATTTTTTGTGACTCTTTGCTTAGACCAATGAAGAGGAATCTTAGAAAACAAGCTAATGTTATCTAAAACCTAGATACTTGATTGTTTTATTTTTTTATAAGATTAAGGTATGAATTTTGAAAATTCGTATCAAGTTTTTGGTCGGTGAGCATACTGTTTTGTAGGGCTTCACTCTCTTTTGAAGCTTCAGATAGAATTTTGACAAGAGAATCCTTATCGTAGGGCTTATCGATAAAGTCAAAGGCACCTAAAGAGAGGGCTTTCTTCATAAGCTCACTGTCTCCATGTGCGGTTAAAAAGATGATTGGTAAATTGTAACCCCATTCACGAGCTTCTTTTGCCATAACTATTCCGTTTTTCTGAGGCATATTAATGTCACTAAGAACACAGTCGATTTTCTGCTCTTTGAGGATTTTAAGCGCTTTTGCACCATTTTCAACAGTTATTATTTTTGATACACTCTTGGATAGGTCATATTCAAGATTTTCAAGAAGTTCTTCTTCATCATCAGCTATTAATAAGTTCATGTTAATCATATAGTTTCCTCAATGTTAATAAATATAAATATTTGAGTTAAACTCTGTTATCACTTAAAATAGTGTTATGTACAAGTATTCTACCATATTTATTGGAGAGTCTAATAAAATTTCATCCTTGAAAAGTAAATTTCAAGAAAACTATAACAGCCAATTTTATTGGTTACCTGGTAACTATGATTATTCAATACTTTTAGAGAAGATTATTAAAAAAAAGCCAAACTTGATAATTATTCAACTTTCAAAAGTATCTACTGAACTATATAGTTTTTTGTTAGTCATAAAGTCTCATACAAACTTAGAATCGACTCGTATTGTTGCCATTTTTGATAATGAGGATAATCTTTTTCAATTCTCAGACATATATTCTTTTGGTGTAGATTTTGGCTTTCTTGAATCTGAAGAAGAAGATAAAATTCTAGCCGATCTGGGATCTCTCTTAAATCCTAATGAGAATACTCCATTAGCCTATGCTCGAGCTAAGAATTTAAATATTCCAGTTTCTGTAAAGTTTCTTGCGAAGTTAACCGCTTTCCATCGAGATTGTTTAAGTATTGAGAGCTCTTTAAAACTATCTGCGAACGATTTCTTTGAGGCTCAGAGTTTTTTTAATGAAAACTTTACTTTAAAATATTTCCAAGTCCAGAAAGTCGATAGGAGTATAGCTCGTTCGTTTTTTTCACATACATATGATGTAAAGTTGATAAGGAAACAATCAGTAATTGAAGAAAATTTCTCAAGCTCAGAACTGAATACTTCTCAATCATTAGTTGATAAGTATTTCGATACATACACACCTGTTGAGAATTATCGAAATGATAGAGCTTTGATTATTGACTCTAGAGTTGAAACACATTTTACTTTTGCAAAACTTTTAAATGAAAAGAATAAGTTCTATAAACTAGTAAATACATTAGAAGATATAGAGCTTGTCGCTAAGTTTCGACCAGAGGTTATAAGTTTTCAAATAGAGCACAATATAAGTGATGAATTTGCTAAGTTAGCCAACGACACTGATGCTTTTAACAAGCTGATTTCTGCTATTGCTCGTATCAAGGATTATGACCCAGTCGTTATCGTCTTCGGTGAAAGGTCGCGCTCTGAAGCTTATCAAAAAGCATACAACTATAAGAAAATAATAGTTCATCAGCATGACTTTAAAATTCAATACCTTGATATCCTTATTAAAGGTCTTCAAGAGCACAGAGTCGTTCATCAAAGAAATTCAATTTTCTTATGTCCTCCAGATCGAAGATCAGTCTTTAAAATTGTTAAAGATATCAGATTAACGAGTTTATCCGAAAATCTTGTGACATTTACAAGTGAGTTTGAGATTCCAGATTTTAATACTTTTATGATTGACTTGCCTTTTAACTTTTATATTACAGTATTCCCATTAGGGTTAGAACTTGATTCTCAAAAGGGATTGTATCACTATCATGGCTTAATTAGTAATGTAAGTGAGGAAGCTAAATCTGAGCTAAGACAAATCGTTAATCATCTTATTAAGGAGTCTCCTGGTGAAGATATTGAGTTTGAGTTTAAGTCGATCAAAGATATTAATAAAGATGCAATCCAAATGAGGTCAAAAGAAATCAAGGAAGAAAGAGAAAAGCAAGCAGCTGCATTAAAAAAAGCTGCCCAGGAAAAAACTTCTGATGAATTCTAGCTACTTTAGTTTGAAACTTATAGCAAACCACCCATAGTGTGAATAATCTTTTTTGTTAATGTTTTCTAGATAATCTCCAGCATTGAAGTAAGAATACCCCATTTTCAAGGTGAGACCTTTTTCTAAATTTCTTTTAAAGGTTAGGTCAATTTCATGGCCAAGATTTCTACTGCTATCTGTATTTCCAAATCTTTTTGTAATTATATTATTAAAGGCCTGTTCACTGACATGAGCTCTCCTGAAGTGGAGAAGGTCAATACGAATTGAAGATTTAGAGTTAACCTTTCTTTGATATCTTAATCTCTTACTAAATATGTTACGCATACCAATAATATCCATTGCTCCCAGGTATTTATGGCGAGAAGTAAAAAATGGACGATAGTTCTTACCAGCATAGAGTAACTCTAGAGAATATACTGACTTTTTAATTTTTAACGAGGGTTCTAGAAGACCGAGGTAACTTCCTGAAGAAAGAGCATTATTATGATTTTGATAGACAATTTCACTTCTTAGATTTAGTCCTACTTGTTCAAGGATTAAACGTGCGCCATAGATATTAGACTTCTCTTTACTATTTGAACCCTTTCCATAGAGATTGCTATTACTTCCTTGGTCATTATAGAGATAAGTATAGAAATCTAGTGCTTTTATCAGTTGATGAGAACGAGAATAATAGACTCCTGAAAAATCGATATCATTAGATGAAGAAACTGTTTTAAGATTTTTGTCACTATCCCCATCACTAATCTTTGAGGTAAATAATGTTAGAGTTTGTTCGCTTCTTTTATAGTCATAACGAATTGAGTCAAATGCTCTTCCATAATTATTGTATTTTGGATTATTCACAATGAGGCCATCGCCGAATTTCATTGTCTGACGACCTAGTTTGAAAGAGTGACCGTCCTTAAATCGATAAGTAATATTAGCCTCTAAGACACCAATATCTGCCAGATTCATTGATGAGTTTTCACCCTCATCTAGACCAGCGTCATTTGGGCTACCGTCTCCAAAGTTTTTACTTAGTTGGGGAGTGAAGATTAGTTTGATTTTTTCATCAATTTTGTACTTCATTTGTGTCCTAAATTGCAGGTCATAAAAATTACTAAGTTTGTTTCTATTCGGCGAAGGGGTATTTGTTCTATGTTGGAAGCGAAGCCTAAAGCTAGGACTCATTTCAAAGTTATAATTAGTATTGTTATTTTTTGAAATTAATATCACTTTTTCTTGTAATTGATTAAGTTGTTTTTGTAATTCACTAACTTCTTTCCCATAAACCGATAGAGAAAGTAATACCAAAGCCAAATACCTCATACGTTCCTCCTTAGGCTGATTTAAGATTTAAGCAAAAAGATGTATTGTTCTCATAAAGCTCATATTTTAAGCTACCGTTTTGTTCTTCAGATAATTTCTTTGAAATACTTAGGCCAATACCTGTTCCTGTTCCAATATCCTTTGTGGTGTAGAAAGGGTTAAAAATTTTTTCAAGAATTGAGTCTTCAATACCACCTCCGCTATCGATGACTCGAAATACTATATTCTCACTATTTCTCTCTACTGTTATCCTTATCCATCTTTCTTCGAGCTCACTGATTGCATCGAAGCTATTACTAACAAGATTAAATAATATTTGCAGTGTTTGCGCTTCTTTTGCGTATACAGATGAATTTTCTTCATCGATAATTTCAAAGTCGATATTCTCACCTCGGTATTTTTCTTTTACGAGATCAGCAAGAGAATTTGTCAGCTCTTCAGTTTTTATAATTCTTAATTTGTCAGTTTCTGAATTTCTTGAAATCTTTCTTATTCCGTTTACAATACTAACAACCCGATTTAAATTTTTGTGAATCTTTGTAATTAATTGTTCCTTTTTATCAAGAGTAATATCCTCGTCGTGAACAAAATCTTTTAATCTCCTAATTTGCCCTTCCATTACGGTAACAGGATTGTTAATTTCATGGGCGATACCACTTGCCAATTCACCTAGTGCAGCAAGCCTTTCTGCATGCTCATTATTTGCTCTGGAAAGAGCAAGCTCTTGAGACTTTTTCTCGACTTTTTTCTCAAGATTGAGATTTATATCCTCTAATTCTCTCTTTGCAATTTGTAAGTCATGATTTGATCTTTTAATAGATGTCCTATATTTTTTCACTTCATCTTTCATGATTAAAAAATTGTTGAATAATTTACTCATTTCATCGTCACCTATCATTTTTTTATAATTAAAATTTAGGTCACCAAATGAAAGACGGGTACTAGCATATGATAGTTTGATTATAGGTTTGATAATTCGAGTTTCAAGGATAGAGCTTAATATTAATAAAGACACAATGATACTAAAGAGTATTAATGCAAAGATGATGTTATATTGGTAAGTAATATTGTCATAGATAATATGGAAGTCATAAAACACTGTAAGAGTACTGATGAGTTGATTATCGACAGTTATCGGGATATCAATTCTTCTCAGTGATTTTGAAACTATCGGAATCTCTGGTACTTCAAGTGGGTAGAGTGACTGATTGGACGCATTCTTTAATAAAACAACTTTCCATTCGACATTACTTGCCTTTAATCGATCAAGTGTTTCATAAATGTTTGATAGCTGACTATCGAGAATTAAGGGAACGAGACCTTCTCCAAGGATTGTAAGACTATCTTTAACTAATTTCTGCGTAAAATTAATTTCTTGTTCGACCTTCTTTTCAAGAAATCCAACTCTTAAAATAATGGCCGTAGAAACAAAAACGATAAAGAGTGGAAGATAAATAGCTCTCTTGATGCTATTTTTACTTTTTCCAAATATCTCATTAAAGGGTTTCATCTCTATCTTCCTTTTTCTTCCTATTTTTATTAATGATCTACTGTAAATGACTCAAGCTTCATGTCGATAACTGATTGATAGTCTTTGTGTGATGCTTGAACAGGATCCTTCATAGGAATTTTTTTGAATAACTCATCATTAGCAAGAGCGATTTGATGGAATATTTTTTTTATGTTACGTATTTTTTTTTGTCCTAATCTTTGGTGAACAACAATGGGATGAGGATGGCACTTCTTTGTTTCGTAGATAATTTCTAGTTTATCTCTAATCATTTTAGGTTGCGCTTTGAAAGTTCTCATAACTCCTCCACCTGCCTTTGTTAATCCTTTGGCAACATGGAGGTAAACTGAATTATGAGTTTTAACGTATTTAGGTTTGATACTAAGTTTTAGGTCTATTACCAATTCTGCTCGCATTAGTAGTGATGCACCAAGGGCATTTGGTGATGGAAAGGCGACAACGTCTCCATTTAAATCTGTCACTTGTTGAGAGCTTCCCTTTTTAGCAACTAGTATACCTTTAAGTTTTTTTGCATTAGACCTTAGTAGAGCTTGATATCCTTGTGCTTTGTTGGCAACGACGTAGTGATATGGATTCATGTATGCGATGTCATAGAGGCCGCTTTTAAAATTCTTTTCGAATTCTGAAATATTTCTAGAGCCGAGGATCTGAATTTCACAATGTATTTTTTCTCCAAGTTTTTTTAGAATAGGATTCCATATTTTGAAAATTTTTCTTTGATCAAATTGAGGGACAGCTCCGAACTTTATGATGCACATTGAAAAGGTTGAAGACATCAAAAGTAAAAGTATTAGTGCTTTTTTCATATTAGCCTCCCTAATTATATTTTAAGCTGGAGTTAATTTTTCTTATTGTTATTTTTAAAGATTTTATATTGAACCTTGTATTTTCAGTTGTTTAGATAGAAAGCATTAATGAACATAAACAATATAGCCGTTTGTTTGCAATTACTGTTTTAACATGTGCTTATGATGGTTATCTCAATTTAGACCAAATCTCTGAGTGCCTACATATCTTATCGGTAAGTCATAAGTAGTGAAAAATAAAGAATATTGCCATTTTTATCTTCATTGAAATAATTTTCATTATCTTTTGAAGGATAATGAGTGCTTTAAACTGGTCCAGTTTATTGGGGAGGATACTTCATTTTGCAATTTCATATTTTGCAAAAAAAATATACGAGCCCCTGTATAAACGGTAGCTTGGGTTATTTATTATCTCGCCAACTTTGCATTTAGCTATGCATGAAAATAAACTGCCTTAATTCCGAATGTAAAAATCCAAATTTCATAGTAAAAGATGGCTTCTATTTTAGAAAAGATGACTCAAAAAAGATCCAGCGATTTAAATGTAAAAGTTGTCATACGAAATTTTCTAGCTCAACGAACTCTCTTTTTTATCGCACGAAGAAAAGACGTTGCACAAAGATGATCGAGCATCTTATTTGCTCAAAGTCATCAATAAGAAGGATCGCTTGTATTCTAAAACTTGATCGAAAGACTGTCGCCAAAAGACTTGAAAAAATCGAAATTAGGGCTGTAAAAAGACAAGAAGATCTTCTTGAATACTTCAAAAATAGTGATGGTAAAAAAGTAAAAGAACTTCAATTTGACGATATGATCTCTTATGAACACACCAAAATGAAACCTCTTTCTATTTCACTAGCAGTTGATGCAAGCACTCGACTGATCCTTGGAGCCGAAGTTTCAAGAATTCCTGCCTTTGGTCTTCTGGCAAAGAGGTCAGTAAAAAAATATGGTTATCGAGTGAATAATCATGAACTAGGACTAGAGAGGTTATTTGAAAAAATATATAAGTCGATTGATCAAAATGCCATGATTAAGTCAGATAGACATAAAGCGTATCCAAAGTTTGTATCGAGGTATTTTTCATCAGCAGAGTATCGAACCTATCATGGTGGTCGTTCATGTGTTGCCGGTCAAGGGGAGTTAAAAAGAAAGGGATTTGACCCTCTGTT
Organism: uncultured Oligoflexia bacterium; assembly: GCA_963922285.1. Lineage (GTDB taxonomy): Bacteria > Bdellovibrionota > Bacteriovoracia > Bacteriovoracales > Bacteriovoracaceae > Halobacteriovorax_A. The sequence continues at coordinate 7,261 of CAWUIU010000143.1, forward strand.
CATATTAAATCACAGCTGCGCGATGCTTCGAGATTCATTAAACGTACTCGTGCGTAAAACCTGGTGCTCAACGAAGCGTCCCGATCACCTACAAAGACTCTTAAATATAGCGATTTCATATTATAATTTTCAATATTTAAGGTTTAAATTAGCCCCATTTAACTGGACCAGTTAACAGTTTTTACATTTTAATCGAGTCCATTCAAAGATGATGTTTCCAAGTCATGTAATAATAGTTTATGAACGTGTACCAGATCTATTTAAATGAGAAGAACAGAAGTATCTAGCTTCATCAGAAGTTTTTAAAAGCCTGGAATACGCTCATTTTCGAATAGTCTTCTATGAATTCGCCAAAAGAAAATGATAATCAAGATAGACAAGTCTTGATATTTAAAGCAATACTTTTAGTGATCATGGGCTCTCCTTGGTACCACTTGTATAAGTGGTATTATATAAATTAAACTTGTTAGGCTTAGGTCTTTATTCGATGGTTGAATGTATATTGACCTATAATAATCAGAAAGCTTGGCGTTATAAGTTTTACCGTTAAAGGGAAGGAATCTTTCGATCTCAATGAAATGAAGTTCGTTACTTTAGAGTCAATTTAACAAGTGAAGGCAAAAGTTATTTATAACTAATAACAATCAAAAAAAAATACTTCATTCATTTTATAGACAGGACTAGTAAGAAAACCACGATCGTAGCCATTAGTTTTCTTCGTAATATTAAAGATTTTAAAATTACGAAAGCCTGTTTAGAGAATTAAAGATAGTGATGGAATATGTAGTTATCAGTCTTAAACTTATTAAAAAACTCAATTACTTAACATTGACATGGTTAAAATTGACCTCATGCTGTAATTTCAAATATTTGTTAAAATAAGAGTAAGTTAATAGGGGAGAGGTATGCTCGTAGCCGTTATTGGGCTTGGTACATTTGGAGCAAAAACTGCAGTACGTCTTTACGAGAAAGGCGCTGAGGTTATTGCTATAGATAAGAATATTGAACTT
>CAWUIU010000144.1:0-8229 GCA_963922285.1 uncultured Oligoflexia bacterium
CAGTATCGTCTGCATAACACAAGTTAAAATTCTTGTACCATTTGGAGTCCCAAGAGCTAGAACTGGCTCATTATTTTTAAAAACAAGTGTTGGTGACATCGAGCTAAGAGGTCTTTTTTCTGGCTCTACAAGATTATTTTTTCCACCGATTGCCCCAAAAATATTACTAGCTCCCGGCTTCGTTGAAAAATCATCCATTTCATTATTAAGCAAAATTCCTGTTCCTTGTGCAACGAGGCCTGAGCCAAACCAACCATTAACAGTCTGAGTTGTGACCACAGCATTACCTTCTTTATCCATAATCGAAAAATGTGTCGTATGATTCTTCTCATAAGGCCATGGATTATCTGCACCCAACTGATTCTTTTTAAAGGCTCTGTTTGGATCAATTTTCTTAAAAAGCTTTCTTCCATATTCTTTAGAAACAAGTCCCTTCACAGGCACTTTAACAAAATCCGTATCCCCTAGGTATTTCGCTCGATCAGCAAATGCCATCTCCATAGCCGATGATACATAATGAATCGTCTTTGGATGATACTGTCCAAGATTATTTAAATCTATATTTTCAAGAATATTAAGAATTTGAATAATATGTATCCCACCAGAACTTGGCGGTGGCATCGATAAGATCTCATATCCTTTATAATTACCTCTAATCGCTTCTCTTTCGATAACATTGTACTTTTTAAAATCTTTCTTAGTTAATAGACCTTTATAAGATTTAGAAGTCTCTACGATCTTATTCATCGTCTCACCTTCATAAAAGTCCTTATTACCAAATTTAGCGATTCTCTTTATCGTAAGCCCAAGATCTTTTTGAACGAGAGTGTCCCCCTCTTTTAAAACCTTTCCATTTGGACAAAAGATTTTTGCGCTAGACACATAACTACAAAGGACTTTCTGTTTATAGGCAAGTGCCTTGCCTAAGCCAGGATAGACTTTAAAGCCATTCATTGCCAGGTTTATTGCATCTCGTAAAACCTCTTCTCTTGAAAGTTTTCCAAAGCGTGCATGTATGTCAAGAACTCCTTTTACTAAACCTGGAACACCAGCTGCAAAGATCCCATTGACGGATTTATTCTTTATTTCATTACCACTCTTATCCAAATACATTTTTGAATATGAACTTAAAGGGGCTTTCTCCCTAAAGTCGAAGGTATAAGTCTTGTCTAACTCTTTATGATAATAGATTAAAAATCCGCCACCTCCAATTCCTGTCGACTGTGGTCTTTCGACTGATATAACAAAGGATATAGCTGTCATAGCATCAATGATATTTCCACCTAACTTTAAAATTCTTTGACCAGCGAGACTGGCATATTCACCTTGAGTAGAAATCATTATATTTTCAGACTCTTTTACATGATTCCCCTTTTTAAACCCTTTTACCGTTTCCATGAGCATCGTTTGTGAACCGCAAGAGAAAAGAAAAGTAATGAAAAGATAAACTATACTATTTTGAAATTTCATAAATTTTCCCGCTATCTGTTGAGAAGTAAATTAGACCATTATCTCTTACTCTCACTTGTCTTATTCTCTCATTAATATCTATTAACATTCTTTCTTCAGAAACAAATTTATTCTCTTTTAGAGTAACCCTCATTATAAATTGACTTCCTAAAGCAGCAATTAACATATTTCCTTGCCACTTTCTAAACGTTTCTCCCTTATAAAATGTCATTCCAGATGGTGAAATTGAGGGCGTGTAGTACTTTACAGGTTGCTCCATTCCTTCTTTTGTTTTTGTACCAATTGATGGTCCCCAGTACTCACTTCCATATGTTATAACCGGCCAACCATAATTTACACCAGGCTTAATATGATTAATCTCATCTCCACCTCGTGGTCCAAATTCCACACTCCATAACTCTTTAGTAAATGGATCCATTGCTAGTCCCTGAGGGTTTCGATGTCCATAACTCCAAATAGATTTTAAGCCAGACTTTAGAGGATTATCTTTTGGAATCGATCCATCTCGATTTAATCGAACGACTGTACCATGATGATTTTCAGTGTTTTGCGATTCCTGTCTCTTCCCTCGATCCCCAACCGTTAAGAATATCTTATTATCAGTCAGGACAATACGGGATCCAAAATGAACTCTCTTATCACTATCTGTTTTAGCAATAAAGAGATCTTTCAAATTTATCAATTTATTCCCACTAAGCTGTGCCTTTGCCAATGCAGTTGTAATATTATCCCCAATAGGTTTTGAGTAAGTGAGATAGACAAACACTTTGTCTTTAACTTTTTCGATAAGAACATCTAAGAGACCACCCTGACCATAAGATTTTATTATTGGTAAACCAGTGACCTTTAGCCTTTTCTTACTCTTTTGATTGTATAGCCAAAGCGCGCCTTCTCTTTCTGAAAACAGAATTCTTTCCTTATCTAAAAAATCGAAACCCCAAATAACTTCATCTCCAGAAAATATCTCATTTACTTTTAGTGTGTAATTCTCTGTTTTAAATGTTTTTGCATGTATTAAAGTTGATATCCATATTAGAAAAATGACTTTCATATTGACCTCAAGAAAAATTTTTTAAAGAATAATAACTAAAATATAAGAGGAATAAAATATGAAAAGTTCAATAACAATAATAATCGCCATACTTTGTCTAAATTCATGTGCAATTTTCGGACAACAAAGCGCAACAAACACTGTCGAAAAGTGTGGATTCCTTCCACACTGTGTCAGTTCTAAGGACGATAGATCGCGTTTTAAAATAGAACATCATAAATTCTCTTCATCCAAAGAGGATATGCACAAGAAACTACTTACTTATCTAAAGCAACAAAAAAATGTAGATATAGTAAAAATAGAAGAGTCATATATTCATGCAACATATACTTCGAAAAGAATGAAGTTTATTGATGATGTTGAATTTGAATTAAGAAATGGTGTTATGCATATCAGATCTATTTCTCGTATTGGAATTGGAGACTGGGGTGTAAATAGAAAAAGAGTAACTAAAATACTTAAAGACTTAAAATAGGAAGGGTCTATAATGAAGCTTTTATCATTCATACTCTTATCGACAATTGCACATTCACATGGAGATATCGACAAGGTTGACTTCTCTAAAGAAATAAAAATCATACAGGAAAAAATATCCCCTATACGAAAAAGAGTTTTCGAGAATCTAAAACAAGAAACAAAACTAACGATAAAACTTATCAAAGGAGAACAAGAAAAACTTGTTCCAACTCAAGATGCGAAGTTCAGCTGCAATAATAATTCTGCCAGAATTGATTTTAGTAACGAATACTTTAAGGTTAGAAATCGCACTCTTTTTTATATTCAAGGGAAAATTGAATGTGGGAAGACAAATATTTGGACTTTTAAAGAGGACACTGATGAAGGACAAGTTCTAAGTATCTATCGTCAGGCATTTATGGCCTATAGTAAGTTAAAAGAACTTGATTTACTCGATTTTTGGAATCGTCAAATTAGCTTGAAATGGCCATCAAATGGTGATTATTACTCTAGGGGTATAGTAAACATATCTCGTGGTGATTACTGGGATGTTGTCGGCCACGAAATAGGTCATGCAATTTATGATCAAGCTAACATTGGTGTAATGGAAGGTGGCTCTCACCGTATTGATGAATGTTATACTCCAGGACTAGCTCTTAGTGAAGGATGGGCAAGTTTTTTTAGTGCATGGGTTAATATTTCATTAAATGATTTCGATGCCAAGTTTGAGTATTTGGTTAAAAGAAGAGCTCCAGTTCGCTTTGAAAATATTCCTACAGATGTTTGTTCGTCACATAGAAATGAATGGCGTGTAACTGGTTTTCTTTGGGATCTTATCGATCACAATAATGATCAAGAGAATATAAGATTATCATTTAAAACTCTTTGGAGTTTAATGCTTAATCAAAACTTTAGAACAACAAGAGAATTAGCTAATCATATCGATGGATATGTTGATCCTGTTCTCCTAAGAGCACTTTGGAAGAATAACTTTAAAACAGAACTTTAATATTAGTATCGTCACTTATATTAATTAAAGACTAGATATAAATCATTCATATCTGAAGATAAATGATATCGCATTTAAGATATATTCAGTAGCTTGCCTAGAGTTTAATCTAGAATTTGAAAAGACACCTAATGATTATTGTACGTCTTGCTCGATATTCTCGCCGTACATTAATTACTTCATAAAAGTAGGCTCCTAAAGGAGCCTTACATTACTGGGTACTTAAAGCTTTTAAAGCTTTCTTTATAATATCCACATGACCTTGCAAATAGTCTTTCTTCGATTGCACATATTGGATATCAGCAACCACAGGTACATTCTCACTATTCAGAGTATAAGCAGAGTCTAAGCCAAAGGTATTCATACCTAATTTATTACCAGGGTATCCAAAAAGCGTATTTGGTATATTTGTTGAAAATACTTTATACAAATCTTCAAAGTTAGTACTCAAATTAGTGTTTGAATAATATCCTGCTCCAGTACCATTAGCTGTTGTCCCAATCAAAGTCGCTCTTTTTGAAGACTTAAGTAACATACTCATAATATCACAAGCTGAAATACATGAAGGAGATATCAGAGCAACGATTTTCCCATTATAGCCTTCACCTTCTTCAGCTTTAATATCTGGCTTAGATAAAGCTGGTGTATGAGTTCTTCTTTCATCAACTGCAGAATAGAATTCATCAGTCAGGAAAGCCCAAAATGCCTCATCCCCAACTTGAAGGTAAAACTCATCTGTGCGGTAAAAATCAAGAAATTGTCGCATATAACGAGTAACTCTTTTCGCCCAAGTAGTTTCTTTATAAGCTTCACCACCTTTAGCTAGAGCTTTTAAGACGACTGCAGGATACCCACCACGGCCACCACCATTATGTCTAATATCTAATATAAGATCGAGTCCATTATCTTTTAAATACTTTACCGATTCTTTAATAGCCTTAGGAAAATCTACTTTTTCATCGCCCTTATAAAGAGTTGAAACAGAAAATGAATTAATTTGCATGTAACCTGTTACCTTTGCATCTTTTAGAACAAGTGCAAGATGGATAATGCTTGGTCCTCCGCCTTTTGCTTGCGTGTAATTTTTTAATGATACGGCCCCTTTTGGTAATGATGTTCTATCATATCCTTTATATCCAAGAGATCGATCAGCAACCCATTGGCGAGTATTTGTATCAAAACGGAATCTTAAATCATTTAAAGACTTCATACCTACTTCTTTGAAGTAATACTTAAGATCTTTTCTTATATCTTTTACAGTGTGAAAGTACGGTAGTCTTACCTTTAAGATCTTTCCCGTGACTTTCTTGATTTCCACATCAACATATGGCTTTGTTGGGTACGCAAAATATCTCTCAATTATTTTCTTTGCAGCTTCTTGCTTTCTAAAGCCCTCACTAGAGGCATCAATATATTTCTCTAAAGACTTTGAAACTTCAATTGCTGACTTACCATCAACTTTAAGAATTTCATCACCTAAAGATATTTTGGCAACAGTAGAACCGTTTTCAGACTCTCCAATTATCTTTGCTACAACTTTGTCATACTTTCCAGTGATAAGAATTTTTTCGCCAACTAGGCTTGTCGTAAATCCTGAAACAACCCAAGAAGTTCCAATTTTTGGTCGAATACTAAAATGCGTATCTTGAAACTTAGAAATTAAAACTTTAACTCTATCTAGAAAATCAAGATTTCCCTTTGCCTGAGAAAATGCATCTTCAGCATTTGGAAAGTTCTCTTCTGCTTTAATGGCATCAGAAAATATAACATCTCCGTCGACACCAATTCTCTTCTTCTTAATTTCCCAAAGAGCGTATTCAGCTTTTGTTTGACGATATAAATCTTTAAGAATTTCAATTCTATCCGCTTGATCAATATAAAAGAATCTTTCACCTGAAAAGGCATCTTTATTAAGACCTGCAAGCGCGGATAAACCAACTAACATTACAACTATGAGTTTCATAACTCCTCCTATACGGCTTATACAGAACGTACAAAATATCAGAGTCTATTGGTCACGTATACTGTAAAATAACTTACATTTGCTTAACAAGAGAGCGTGGAGTGAAGCTTGGATAAACCGCAGAACATGAACGTTTACAATCACTTATATTATTAAGTTTCATTCCTAAGCGTATACCATAAATATTTGCAATCATATCCATAAGGTCTGCTGTACCTGGGCCAAAGATATCATAGAGTTCTTTAGCTAAACCAAGAACCAGAGTTGAAGTTACATCGCACTTAGTTGTCACGATGCAAGATAAAGCACAATGTTTATACTTATCTCTTGCAAAGAATGGGTGTTTTAAATCATTTTGATAGCGACGTGCATTTTCTATTGCACAAATAATTCCTTCAGGTTTACTTGCAAAAGAGTTGAAGCTGAAAAAAATAAGTAGGAAAATGATTAGAGTTTTTTTCATGAGCAGAATATAGATTAATCTCATTTAAGATTAAAGGAAAGGTGCGTTTAAGGAAACGCACCCTTATCAAAATTATTGTCTAATTACTTTAAAGAATACTTTCTTTGCTTCATCTGGAATCTTTGCATCATTAGCTAAGAATTCAAATTCATCAGCAACTTCTTGTCCAGAAATCTGCTTCTTTCCAGCAACATATCCAGTCATTTCATCAAGAATCTGTTGAATATCAGCGAGGTTATTATTGTAAACAATAGCTTCTCCTCTTTTAATATTTGATGGAAGCTTTGAAAGATCAAGTTTACTAAGATCAACATTTCCAGACTTTTCATCTAGTACGACTAATCCAATCGCAATATTAAAAACTCTATAAAAGAAACCTTTATCTCCGGGACTGATCCCTTCATCAATTAATCCAATACCAGCCATAGGGACTTGAGTTGCACAATCAACAACCTCTTCAGCTAGTTCTGTTAAACTAGGAGCTGAGCCACCTCCACATGCAAATAGACCTAATAGAGCCATTTGACCTGGTGCTGCAACAGTAAAGGCTGCATGAGATGAAAAAGTAATGGATGCTAAACTAACAAGTGTAATAAATAGTTTTTTCATAAGTCCTCTTTAAAAGAAGCGGTATTATTACCGATAATTTTGAATGGAAGAGTTATAGCACAATGCACAATTTTTTAAAGAGTCTGTGAAAAATCTACTTAAACTATTAATTAATTCAATAAAAACAGTTAGTTAGTCTTTCCGCATCCAAATAAGAGATAACGTCGAAAATCCAGCTAAAATATGCTTAAGGCTATGTCCATTGTAACCAATGAAGTCTAAAACTTGCTGGTCGTAGGTCTCACTGGCCTTAGCTAATAAATAAAACGCAACAGCAATAAGAAGATAACGTGTCTTAAGGACTTTTGATGGAATTGTCATTGATATATAGAGCAATCCAACAATTGGAGCCACTTGCACCCACGTGTAAACTCTTAAATCATTAAAGACAACCCAATGAATGACACTATAGATACCAAGAGCAACAAGAAGGCTCAAAAGTAATCCTTCTTTTTTAATTTTAAAAACCTCTACTAAGGCAACTGATGTTAACCCCATAAAACCAACAGTCATTGGTAGTCTATCCCATACTAATGTAGCGTCATTTGGATTCCAGTGAAAATAGGCAGAACCTGGCGCAACAAAAAAGACACCTAAGAGAAAAACAAGCCACGAAATAGTGAACTTCTCTTTCTCTTTGAAGTAGAGAAAGATTCCGTAGCCTGAAAATATAGTGAAGACAATATTACTTACGACATTGTGAAAATGTGGAATTTTACAATAGAGATGTTGGTCCGCAAAATTATAGAATGCCTGGTTTTGCACCATTTGATGATGAAATCCATAAAGATAAATTAGTGGTGCAATTAAAATAAATAATAAGATGTATCTTCTACTTTCAATGCTCATTAAAAAATTGTAACCAACAAAATAGGTAAACACAAAACGCAGTTTTACTTTTTGGATATAAATCGTAAGCATTAAAAATATAGAAATTCAATCAAGGTATGAAACTTTTACTTACCTTTTGTTACCTGACTTACTAACAAAATCTTAATAAAAGCCGTTACTTAGAGTTAAATACAAATTTAATTAATAAACTGAAAGCGGCTACTCATTGCGTCAAAAAAAAAAAACGATATAAACCACTAACTTGTACACTTTTTTTTTGGAGATAATTATGAAAAAAACGCTTCTATTAATAACTACTTTTCTCTCTATTTCATTTGCACCAAGAGCTGCTATGTCTGTAATGTTACCTGGACCAA
>CAWUIU010000145.1:0-8184 GCA_963922285.1 uncultured Oligoflexia bacterium
GGGTTACCAGAAGTAAAATTAGGTATCATTCCAGGGTTTGGTGGAACTTATCGTTTACCAAAGAGAGTTGGTCTGCCAACAGCTCTTGATTATATTCTTAGCGGAAAAACAGCAAATGCTAAAAAAGCGAAGAGAATCGGTCTTGCTGCCGAAGTTTATCCAAAAGAAAGACTGCTTGATCAAGCAATTAAACATTTTAAGAAGCCTGCAAAGAAAACGTCTTTTAAAGACTCTCTTGAAAATTTTGCGACTGATAATGTACTTACGAAAAAACTTATCTTTCAAAAGGCGAGAGAAAGTGTTCTAAAGAAAACAAAAGGTTTTTATCAAGCTCCATTAAAAATTCTTGACGTTATGGAAGCTGGAGTTATGAAAGGTCGTGAAAGCTATCTTTTATCTGAATCCCAAGCTTTTGGTGAGCTATGTGTTGGAGAGCAGTCAAAAAATCTTCAGCATATTTACTTTATGACTGAAAAAGTTAAGAAATATTCGGGACCTAAAGGTAGTGGCGAGATTAAAAAGCTAAATCGTGGAGCTTGTTTAGGTGCAGGTACCATGGGTGGTGGAATCGCCTGGCTTATGGCAAAAAATGATATGTTTCCAATCATGAAAGATATTAATTATGATGGAATTGAGCTTGGGCTTAAACAAGCATCAAAGAATTTCTCTGGTGCTGTCAAAAGAAAAAGAATGTCTAAAGATGATTTTGAAAGAAAAATGAGGTCGATCTCAGGACAAACTGACTACCGTGGTTTTCATCGTACAGATCTTGTTATTGAAGCTATTGTTGAAAATATGGATATAAAAAAGGCCGTTTTTTCTGAAGTCGAAAAAGAAGTTGCATCAGATACAATTCTTACTTCGAATACATCATCTCTTTCAATTCAGGAGATGAGTTCTGCTCTAGAAGATAATTCAAGATTTGCTGGTCTTCACTTCTTTAATCCAGTTCATCTTATGCCTTTAGTGGAAATTATCACACATGACGGTGTGTCAAATGAAACTGTTGAATCATTATATAATTGGGTTTTAAAAACTAAGAAAACTCCAGTTGTTGTTAAAGATGGCCCTGGTTTTCTCGTAAATAGAATATTAATGCCTTTTATGAACGAAGCTGGCTTTTTACTTGAAGAAGGTGTTGCGATGAAAGACATTGATAATGCTTGTCTTAATTTTGGAATGCCGATGGGACCTTGTCGACTTCTTGATGAAGTTGGTCTTGATGTAGGTCAAAAAGTTGCAAAGATTATTCACGAGGGTCTAGGGGACAGAGCAAAATCTAGCGATGTTTCTGGTTTATTAGTTGATAAAGGTTTCTTAGGTAAGAAGGCTTCAAAAGGTTTTTATCTATATGATGAAAAAGGTAAGGTGACAGGTCCAAATGAAGAAGCATTGGCCCTACTACCAAAAGCGACTAAGAAAATGTCAGAAGTAGAGATTCAAAAAAGAATTATACTTCCAATGATTAATGAAGCCGCTACTGTTCTTGAAGACAAAATTGTCGAGAATGCTACAGATGTTGATTTAGGGCTAATCTTTGGAATAGGTTTTCCTCCATTTCGAGGGGGACTGCTTCGTTATGCAGACTCTGAGGGTTTAGAAAGAATTAAGGGCGAATTAGAGAAACACGCTGAAACTGTTGATAAAGATCGTTACACTCCTTGTAAGCTCATTAATGATCTTGTTGAGCAGAAAAAGAAGTTTTACGAGTTTTAATGTTTCTAACTTTTTTTAAATTTTTTACAGATTATATATTTAAGGCAAAGTCCCGTCAGAGCTTACTCATTTTAGCTCTAACGGGGCTTGTTCTTTCAAGTCTTAGTCTTGTTGTTATCCAGTCGGCATTGTCTGGGTTACAAGATAATCGTATTGAAAGAGCGAAAGAGATAATGGGTCACTCATATCTTTTTAATTTTTCTGATGCAGATGAGATTATATCAATTTTAAATGATAATAATATTCGTTATTCACGAGAATTAGAGATTGAAGGGCTTATAAGTAATTCTGGCCATGTTCAGCCAGTTATTTTGCACGGAGTTTCTGACCAAGATTTTTTGCCTGAATTTCTTGGGAAACGTCTTGAGCGTGATGAAATTCTTTTGCCAATTATGATGTCTGACAAACTTCATACTAGCTTTGGTGATGATCTTGTTTTCTTCTCTCCTGCTATCGCTGATCCTTTCTTTGGTGATATTCCACGACAAAAAAGTATGATCTTCAAGAGGGTTGTTAATACAAATGAGCCTGAAATCGACGAGTTTCATGCTTGGACCCATCTAAAGAATCTCCAGTCTCTTATTCGTAAAAGAACTTTTAATCGAATTCGAATATATAATGATTTGAATGATGATATTCTTAGTGAATTAAATGCTTACAAGCATGATTTGGTGACTTGGGAGAGTGAAAACAATCAGCTTGTTTATGCTCTTAATCTTGAAAATAATATTTTAATTTTCTTATTTCTTGCAACTATCATTCTTGTCACAATATCTATCGCTGGTGGTTTGGTCATTTTTTATAATAGATTAAAAGTTGATTTTGCATCTTTTTGGATATTGGGAATGTCCATGAGTAATATTAAGAGAATAGGCGTTTATAATGTCTCTTTAATAACATCTTTAACGGTTATTCTGGGTAACTTAATTGGTGTTGCGATTGTCTTATTGTTGCAAGCCTATTCGCCTGTTATTATGCCAAGACAATTTGTTGATCGAAGCTTACCTGTAAAGCTTGTTCCTTCTTCATTTGTATTTTCACTAATTATTCCGATTGTCATTACTTTTGTTGTTTCAATAGTAAGTAATAAGAATTACTTTTCTAAGAAGGCCGACTTTCTCTATCTTATCCGTTCTGCTGGTCGCTGAATTTTTTAATTAAACGAATCATTTAGTTTTTAATTTATAGAGACTGATTGTCTAATATATGTACATTCGTTGCATTGATTAGACGCTTTATTTGCCAAGTCTACGTTTTTACAACGTTTTATTGGCACTTAACTTGCTTCTGAAAACATATGTATCTTTTTAAATTAACAATAATTTCTTTATTCTCTTTGATGAGCTTTTCGAAGGTTCTGACTGTTGATGAAATAAAAAAGTGTTCTAAAGTTGCTTTTATTCCCGGGACTTTTGATCCTATTACAAATGGTCATATTGGTATGGGTACGAGTATCTTAGATGCAAGAAAGTCAGACTGCATCGTCTACATACCAACGAGGAATACACCTCATAAAACTCCATCTAATTTTTCTTTAAGGTATAAGCTAACTGAAAAGGCATTAAAGTCATATGATAAGTTATTTGTTCCACCAATTGACTTAGAACACTTTAGTGCGAAATCTCTAGCGAAGTGGGTGCGAGAGATTAAACCAGATATAAAAGTTATTTCTACTCTTGGTAGTGATTACGCTGATAAAAAATCCATGTACTACATAACACAAAACCAATTTCGTCCTGATAGCTACATATTTTTAACTCGAGTAGAAGGGGAAGAAATGGTAGTCGATCAGGCCTTTCATTCTAAGAATGTAGAAGTTGTCATTAATAGTGTACTTGGTGCTTCGGCTACTAAGGTTAGAAATTGGTTTCAAGAAAATTTGAATCAATACTTTGTTTACTCTCTAATAAAGAATGAGAAAGAACTGTTCAAGGAAGTTGAGTTTCCTGATGATCTTATGCCAAGAGAGCTCTCTGAATATATATTAAGCAATGGTGTTTACCTTGACTCATTTGAATCAACTTCACCATCAATTCGACAAATCATACTTATAAATATAAGAAGGCTGTTAAATAAGTTTAACAGTTTAGCAAAACTCATGAACAATTCTTCACATAATATTTTTCAAAAGAAATTAAAGAGCTTTGTATTTGATGGGCATTCATATGAATTAAGTAGCAGCATTGCTTCAAATCGTTATGGCCGTTTTTATCGTATCAATTATGAAGGAAAGAAGCAGATTCTCTTTATTGCTAACAGCAGAGATGTATCAAAGGAGAAGGTTTTAAGTGGAAGCTTAGTAAGGTCTTGGCTCTATGATAGTAAACTAAATGAGTTTTTACCAAATGTTACATTAACTGAAGAAAATGGTGAATGGATGTTGTTTGAAGAGATGAAAGGAGTTTCACTTTCAAAGATTCTTATCCAGGAGTATTTACATGAAAGTTATAATCGTAAACTCCATGATTTTTATACTATGTTTAAAGAGTTATCTGAGAGATCTGGGATAAAAGTAAACTTACATGCTGACAACGTAATTTTTGTTGATGGTAAGTTCAAGTTAAGAAACTTTTTTACACTAAGAGGGTCCGAAGAGATTGAAGAAAACTATAATGATTTCTATCTACGCAAAGTTGCAGAGGTAAATACCCCTCTTGATCAGTTCAAGTTTAATTGTAAACAATTACTTTATAACTTCTACTATTGACAACGATACCGATAAATAGCACCAGGTCCTTCTGGAGACTCAGATGAAACTATAAAGGTTCCACTTTTTTCATAAGTAATCGTCTCTTTTTGTTCGAGGCCTCTTTTAGGAGTTTGAATGAGGTGGTAGTCAACTTCTTTTACCCATTGAGAACTAGGTGTTTGTCCAAAAATTTGAGCAGCATCTAATTCTATTATTTCATTATATGTTAGGAGAAGTAATGATTTTTTATCGATGCTAAGTGAAGTGTCCGTGATTCGTGGACCTTTCCCCCTCGCACCGGCCATTATTGGATTCAAGTTAAAGCTAGCAAGTCGTTTGACAGTCTGATCACCACTTTGAAGATTCATTTCATATGTTGTAAATTTACCAGATCCACTTTTTGAAAAAATAATCAATCGGTTTTTAGAAAGTGGAAGAATTGCCTCAGAGTTTTCCTGACCATTAGGGTAGCGGTAGTTAATGACTTTAAGTGGTGTTACAGTATTCTTTGTTAGAACATCTTTTTCTCTAAAAATTCCTATTTTAAAGTTTGATCGCCAGCCAATACCATCACCAACATCGCCAAGATAAACACAGCTTAACTCATTATTATCAAAGCATGGCCCAATTTCTAAACTTTCATAATCAATATTAGAAAAGCCAGAAATTCTAACTGAGTTTTCGATTCTACCATTTTGATTAGTGATATAGATTTTTGCACTATTTCCCGAATCATTTGACCATAAGTACCTGTCTGGATTAATAGAAGACTGTGTTAGTCCACTAGCTTCACTCAATTCACGACCGTGGTTTCCAAGCTTTTGATCTATTTGCCAGTTCTGACAAATAGCTGATGCATTTATCATATATAGAAGTGAAACGATAACTTTTAATTTAAACATATATTTATCCTCGATTACTATATTTTGCGAAAAAGTTAATACTTATGCAATTTAATCAAGATACATTCTTAAGTATGTTAGTTTTTTTAAGAAAATATATATATTGCCGATAAGAGAGATATGAAAAATCTGTCAATATTATGGATCTCATTGATTATTTTGTTTAGTTGTTCGACGCATAATCGAGTGGAGAGAAATCCTGCCTTATTTCGTGTACAAGATAGCTGCTATCAGGCTTTGATGAGCTTCTTTAGTAAAAACCTTGAAGACCATTATGCATCACACTTTGATGATTTCCAAAAGTTAATACTTAATAGTTTAGATGATGGAAATAATAAAAATAGGCAGTGGAAATTTCGTGCAAAGTCTCGAGATTCAATTAGAAAGAAAATAACGAAAATTCCTAAAACCTCTAACGTCTTTTTTAATCTCAATCGTTTTGGGAATAAAGTTGGTGGGAAAATTCAGAGAGTTATTCAAAGACTTACTAGTATTGTTGTTACTGATGGTTTAGCGGGGCGAATTGTTTACGATGTTGGTAGTAAAAGAGAGATGGATAAATTTACATCTCTTTTAGCGAAGGCTATAGAAGATAAAAAAATTAAAATAGTTTCGATAACAAATTATCAAAGTGAAGATGGTATTGCCTATTTATCTCCTGATAATATTGTTACTCTAAAAAATGCTGCGAAATATCGAAAGTATCCAATGACAATAAAAAAGCCTGAAAAGTCATTTATTAACGAGTCTGGTTACATTTCTTTGCATCTTATCGTTTGGTATCCAGATGTGGGTATGACTGAGATTCAAGTTAGAGGACGTAAATTAGATATGGTTTCAGAAGCAAATCATCTCTTCTATGATATTACTCAGGAGAAACCTCTAAATAACACATATAAAAATAATCCTAAACTAGTTTCGATTTATAATTCGTTTTTACAACTTAATGAAGAACAACGTGTTTCATATATGTCTTATACAAAAGAGTACTATCGCTTCATTCGAGGTTTTGAAATGGGTGCCTTAAGGGCGAGTGACGAGCCTAAGCTGCCTCATGACTTAGCGATGCATCACGAATTAAGTATCCAGTCCATATGGAATGAGATTCGAAAGTATTATGAAGACGGACTTTTTCTAGATGAAAGTTTAATTTAATCTTTAACAACTAGTAGACTCTCTTTAGACCGCTTATTTAGTCTTTGTGCTAACAGTTAGCAGTATGATTCTAGATATTCATTTTAAATATTTTATGCTGATCTATTATGTATTAACTATCCTTTACATAATGCATAAGTATGAACTTTTGATACTCATCAGTGTTTTAATACTTAGTTATTTAAGGTATCAAAGACAGTATCATGCTAAGAAGAAGCTTTTTAGAGGGCCATAATTTTATTTAAACAAATTGTATAACCAAGTATCGTGGTCTTCGTTGTTTCTTATCGATTATTCTGGAGATCTTCTTTTCATGCAAAATTTTGAAACTGAGCTATTAATAAAATATTCTCTAAGATCAACAGTGTCTTTAATCATATGAAGGCAACAAGGATTCTCATACATATTCTCTGGTGTGTGATGATTTGCGCTATTGTTCCTGATATTTTTTAGGGTCTTAGATAAAGTCAGCAATTATTTTAGGCAGTGTAGCTCCTGATATACCTTGAAGTAGACTTAGACGAGTTTTACGTCGTTTTTTTCTCAACGTGAGCGGATCGATATTAATCTTGTTTTTATGATTGTGGATTAGTAATAAGAATGATCAATCAAATACGCATACTAATATTTTTTACATTTTTGTACCATAATGAATTCATTTGCGCATTTGACACAGTTCTATCCTTATTATTTGTTAAGAGGGCACTGTGCCCTCTATATTATTATAATTTAAAGTCTTTTAAAGCTGCAAAAGCATTATTTTTTGGTGGTACTTCAGTTTTAGGCTTATTGTTATTTCTTTTTTTGTTGTTACTTGCAGAAGAGTAATTTTCTCCAGCATTGAAGTTACGATGATCCTCACCAGTTTTTCTCGTTAGAGAAATTCTCTTACGGTCATAATCGATATCAAGAACCATAACCTTTACTTCTTCGCCAACTTTTAAAACCTCAAGAGGGTTATCAACAAATTTATCGGCCATTTGTGAAATATGGAGGAGACCATTTTCCTTGATTCCAATATCAACAAAGGCTCCAAATTGAGTAATGTTTTTAACGATTCCAGGATACCATTCGCCTTTTTTAAGGTCTTTAATTTCTCTAATATCCTTTCTAAAATCTGTTGATTTAAACTCTGTTCTTGGATCTTGTGACGGAGCTGTTAGTGCTTTGTAGATATCATTTAGAGTAAAGTCTCCAAGCTCATTAATAAGCTCTTTATCACTTTTAAGCTGTGAGGCAATACTTTTGTCTTCAACGAGTTCAGCCAGAGTGCTGCCATTCTTTTTTGCCCAACCATCTAAGATATTGTATCTCTCTGGGTGAATAAATGTTGCATCCAGTGGATTCTTAGAATCATAGATTCTTAAGAACCCAGCAGCTTGCTCAAATACTTTATTAGTAAATCGTGTTACCTTTAAAAGTTCATCTCGAGATGTAAAAAGCCCATTTTTATCTCGATGCTTAACAATGTTATTAGCAACTGTTGGTCCAATTCCTGATACAAACGATAAGAGAGGTGCGCTGGCCGTATTTAAATTAACACCAACAAAGTTAACACAACTCTCAACGACACTATTGAGAGACTTCTTTAATTTTACTTGGTTTACATCGTGCTGATATTGGCCTACTCCAATTGATTTTGGATCAATCTTAACGAGTTCTGCGAGAGGGTCTTGAAATCTTCTCGCTATACTTACAGCACCTCTTACGGTAGCGTCTTTG
>CAWUIU010000146.1:0-8113 GCA_963922285.1 uncultured Oligoflexia bacterium
ATCGTAGACGATGCAAATGTGTATAACTTGTATCGAAAGAAATTTGATTTTTTAAACTTCGAAGGCAAGAAAACCCTCATTTGGAAATGTTTAGAGGGTGAAAACACAAAGGACTTTGATGAAGTTAAAAATGCGCTAGAGTTTTTCCTCTCAAAAGGAGTTCATCGAAAGGCTCATTTACTAGCTTTTGGAGGCGGAGCATGTAGTGACTATGCTGGATTAGTTGCATCATTGCTGCTTCGCGGGATTTCCTGGAGTGTGGTGCCGACAACATTGTTGTCTATGATTGATGCCGCAATAGGAGGTAAGGTTGCCATTAATTCTGAATATGGAAAAAACTTAGTCGGTGCGTTTCACATGCCTGATAATGTTTTTGTAATGAAGGATTTTCTCGATACACTTCCTGATCTTTATATTAGGGCCGGTAAAGGAGAAATGGTTAAGTACTGTTACTTAAGTACTTTAATATATAATAAAGTTCTCGATAAAAATGAATTCGGTAGCGTTATTGAAGCATGTGCAACTTATAAGCAAAATATTGTCGATCAAGATTTTAAAGAGGGGGGAATTAGAAAGCTTCTCAATCTAGGTCATACAATTGGCCATGCTATTGAAAGAATATATAAGCTTGAGCATGGTATTGCAGTACTGTGGGGACTAATAGCAATTTTTTATATTTATGATGAAAATGAAAATTTAGTCGAACTAAGAAAAGTTTTAACGGCTCTAGACTTTGAACTTGGTGAACCACCTTGGTACAACAAAAGTTTCTCAACTGAAGAAATTATGAGCTTTATAAGGAATGATAAAAAGTCCTCAAGTTTAGAAAAACTAGATATTATCCGAGCCAAGGCTATTGGTGATTGTTATGTTGAAAATGTAGCGTTTTCTGAGATTGAACAACGTTTAGAAGAGAAATCAAATGACCTTAGAAAATTCATCTTATAGTGTTACGCCTGGAAGTTTCGATAAAATTATCCAGGTTCCAACTTCAAAATCATATGCTAATCGAGTAATTGTATTAGCAGCATTAAATGATGATGAAGTAAGTATTAAAAACCTTCCTCAGTCTAGTGATGTAAAAAATATGATTAGATGTTTAAGAGAGATAGGAGTAAAAATTTCTGGAGATGACAACAATATTGTCATTCATAATTCATTTCCAGAATGTGAAATTAAGTCGGATAAAATCATCGATTTACATACAGGTGATGGTGGAACGACGAATAGATTTTTGATTCCTCTCTTATCTCTTGGCAGTAATAAGTACAACCTCATTCCAGAAGAAAAAATGAGTGAAAGACCAATGAAAGAAATGGAAAGAGTTCTTTCTCATTTAGGTGTTAAACTTGATAATGATAATCATTGGTTTTGCTTGCAGGGACCTATACAGTCGAGTGAGGAAACGATTGAAGTAGACTGTTCGAAAACGACACAGTTCGCAACTGGATTTCTCTTGGCTTATGCTCACACTGAAATAATTATCAAGGAAAAAAACTTAACGACAAGTGTTCCTTATTTTGAAATGACAAAAGAACTCGTATCCAAAAAAGATCAGACATCTTATATTGTCCCAGTCGACTTTAGTTCACTTTCATATCCTTTAGCTTTTGCAGCTCTGGGGAATAGAGTTAGAGTTACCAA
This sequence comes from uncultured Oligoflexia bacterium, assembly GCA_963922285.1. Taxonomy (GTDB): domain Bacteria; phylum Bdellovibrionota; class Bacteriovoracia; order Bacteriovoracales; family Bacteriovoracaceae; genus Halobacteriovorax_A. The sequence goes on from CAWUIU010000146.1 coordinate 1,645, forward strand.
TTGTTTGGAAAGAGATCATTATCAAGCTGATAGTGAGTTTATAGAAATTTTAAAAAATATAAATATTGAAGTAGAGTTTAGTAAAGACGGACTAAGTATTATTGGAAAAGACTCCATCGAAGGTTTTTCTCATGACTGTCGCGCTTGTCCTGACTTAATTCCAACGCTTTGTTTTCTTGCCTCATATTGTTCTGGTCGAACATTGTTAAAAAGTGTCGAAGTATTAAGGCATAAAGAATGTGATAGACTTCAAGAAATGTTACGTATGTTAAAGGCATTTGGTATAAAAACAACTCATCTCGAACATGAAGATGCCATAGAAATAATCGGTGGAAATCGTATTGATGCGAAAATAGATTTTGTACCTGAAAGAGATCATCGAATGGTTATGGTATGTGCTCTATTTCAAAAATATAATGCTGGAGGTATTGTTTCTAATGCTGAATGTGTTAATAAGTCTTTTCCTGACTTTTTTGAAGTAATGATGTGATAAAACAAAAAATAATTTTAATTTTTGCTGGTCTGTCTCGAAGATTCAAAAAAGATTTGATTCAAACCTTTCGTCGTCTAAAGCATGTTTTAAAAAAAGAGACTAAAGAAACCAAGCAAATGATAAAAATATATCATTTGATGCTAGAGAATAAAGCAACTGTGGAGCAAATTAGTTGGGCAAATAAACAACTAAGGGAGTCCTTAAAAACAATTGGTCTAGGGGTATTAATTGTTCTTCCTTTTTCTCCAGTGACATTACCAATAATTGCAGGATTGTCTAAGAAACTTGGTATTCGAATTTTTCCTAATTCATTTGAAGATGATTTTAATAGTGAAAAGTAAATGTATCTTTGTTAAAATTTTTATATGAAAATCATTCTTCTTTTGTTTGCCTATAATTCTTTAAGTTACGCAGGTGATAACCTTCTTTTTAAGTATTGCAAAAAATATAATGGAGAATTACATGAGAAATTTACTTGTCCAAAAACTCAACTAACTTTTTCATTTGGCTTTTGTGTTTTTCACAATAACGACAATATTAAACAGTTCTTTGACGGTTGTACTGGACCGAGTGGGGGATTTGAAGAGAGATTCTATCCTCACTGTATAAAGCATGATCTTTGTTATCATCATGAGCCAATTTCTAACGGCAAAAAAAAGTCTCAATGTGATAGAGAATTTCATGATGGACTTTTATCTTCTTGCTCGGATTTAGAGGGAAAGAGGTTTAAATCTTGTCAAAGATGGTCAGGTACTTTATACAATGCTGTTAGGTTTTTTGGACGTCTTGCCTTCAATTGCGCAAATTATGAAGGGAAATATTAGAATTGTTAGAGAGATATCAAAATTCTATTAGATCTTTTTTCCGCTCTGTGAATTGTCTTTAATATATTTATATCATTAAGATATGGATATTTTAAAAATTGTAATACTTGTTTTTTTATTTTCATTTCAATCTTTAGCGCTAAGAGTTGTTGCATTTAATACAATGTGTGATTTTTGTGCAAAGAGAGAATATAACTACGATAAATATAAAAAGCGTAAGCATTATGTGGTGGATACCTTAAAAAGATTAGATGGTGATATATTGGCACTACAAGAGGTGAGAACTTCTCGTCAGTTAAAGAAGATAAGCAGAGCTTTAAAGAATTACGATCTCTATTACTCCAAATTCAAAATCTTTAAGTTTGCGGACCCTGGAATCTTACTGAGAAAAGGACGATTTGATGTTTTAGAGAAAGGTGGAAGATGGCTTGGACCTAAAGGAGATCGACGTTTTTCTCTTGGTTGGAAACTAGCACTTCCTAGAAGGCTATTTTGGGTAAGAGTATATGATAAAGAGCTTGAAAAAGAGTACGTGATAGCGACTAGTCATTTTGATAACCGTAAGAAAAATAAAGAGCCTTCTGCTCAAGTTGTCGTGGACTTATTCAAAGATTTTCAAGTTCCTGTTATTTTTGCAGCAGATACTAATTTAAGACCAAGCATGGATGGTTTTAAAAATTTGAATGATACATTCTTTGATAGTTTTGAACTTAAAGAAGAGTTTTCTATTTTAAGAAATTCTGAAACATCTATTCATGATAGTTGTAATGTTGAAAAGGATACGGTTTTCCCAGCATGCCGAGTGGACCATATAATGTTATCTCGCAATAGTGATTGGTACGTTTCAAATTGGATTGTTGATCATTTTAAGTATGGAGATAATAAAAGCTTTGCTTCGGATCATCGCGCTATAGCTGCAGACATTGAATTTAGATAAAAAAAAAGCTCCTTTCGGAGCTTTTTTTTATAGTTGCATATATCTGATTTGATTATTTTCTCTGACTGTAATTATCTTTTCTTTTTCAATAGTAGGCCCTTTGAATTTTACTCGATAATTTCCAGTAGATAGAACCTTATGAAATTCATTATTTCGTGTAACGAATTCACCTAGCTTCTTATATCTTCCATTTTTAAGTTGCTCTACTTCGACAACTCCATTTTCTTGAAGCTTCAGCGCAAAACCTCTTTGAGCTGCTTTTACATAGTTAAAAATCGCTTCTTTGTTTTCTCTATAGTAATAATCTCTTGAAGAGTATCTAGGCCATTTACTTCTACTAACTTCAATTGTTACTTGTAGATCATTATGCCAGTGATAACTCCAGTCCTGCATTCCACCATTTACTTCATACCACTCATAACCATTTACAATACCATCAGTGAATCTACTGTCAGATACAAAGTAACCAGTGCTGAATGAGTATAGTTTAGATAACTCAACTATTAAGTCATTCTCTTTATGGTGCTCATGTGTTGTGTCCCAAGGATAATTAACGACGACTGCACCACCATGATAGTTAAATGATAGAGAGAAGTTTCTGTTTGCTTGAAATCTCATCATTGCTTTTGTTTCTGCCGGAGCATTTCTCGCGTCATTACCTGTTGTAAAGTCGGGAAAACTTCTATTGAGGTCAACCCAGTTTGCATTACCTCTTCTTCTTTTATCAGCACCGTCTGGATTTAATGATGGCATAACATAAAGTTCAGTGTTTTGAATCATTTCTCTGATATCTGCATCAGTGTTATAGTTTTGAGCGATGTCTTCAAGAAGTTGCATTAAAACTTCTCGACCCATAATCTCATCACCATGCATATTTGCGACAAGCTTTACTTCTGGTTCAAGCTCATCAACATTTACGTTATCAGAGATCTTAACAACTAATAGATCTTGTCCTCTTTCACTTTCACCAATTTTAATTATTTTAAAAATGTTTGGGTTACTCGCAGCAATCTTTCTAATTTGTTGATTGATCTGTGCAGCACTTGGGTAGTCACCAGAGTTTTTATTACTAACACTAATTAATTCAGTCGAAGGGATATTTAATTGTTTAAGCCATTTGCGAGTTCCTTTCGGACCATATAGCTCATAACCGTTATCATCTAAGTGATCAATTACTAAAGACTTTTGTCTTTCAAGTAACTGAAGATAGATTTTGTTTTCATCGTAAATGAAAAGAGATTCTTGGACAATGGCACTCATTGCTGAGGCACACACTAGAGTTGCAATTAATAGTTTTTTCATGGGGTAATTAAACAATAGTTGAGCCCATATGGAAAGTAAGTGAGTGGAAAATTGTAAATAATTACCGTTTTAATAGTCCTATGATTTCAGTGCCTTATGAAAAGATGTGAAATATCAGGTTTTATTAGATTTTTTGAATAAGAAATAAGCCGTCTCTAACTGGTAGTATTGTCGAATATAAGTCTTTTCGAGAACTGACATACTCATTAAATTTCTTTAGATGAGTAGTTGATGTGTCACCTTCATCTACTTTCTCTTCAGCTACTTTTCCACTCCAGAGCACATTGTCGACCACGATCATCCCATTTTCTGATAAGAGTTTTAGAGACTTCTCGAGGTATTCGAGATAACCTCCCTTGTCTGCATCAATAAATACAAGGTCATAACTGTTGTGACTTAAATTTGTGATAACTTCGCGGGCATCACCAAAATGAGCGTGAATCTTTTGTGCATGTTCACTTCTATTCCAATAGCTAGTAGCGAATTCATTAATTTTCTTATTTTTGTCAATGGTATCGATGCGACCATCAGTTGGTAAGTTCTCGGCCATAGCCAATGCAGAATAACCGGTAAATGTACCAACTTCTAAAATATTTTTTACATTATGGGAGCGAATTAAGAAGCCTAAAAGAGAAGCAACCATCTCTCCTGAAATCATTCTCCCTAGGGGATGATTTTCTTTGGTGTAATCTCCCAACTCTATACACAAATCACTTGGCTTAGAAGACATTTGCACACAGTAGTTTTCAACTTTTTCTGACACTAAATTCATATCGTGATCTCTCTAATTATTTTAATGATGTTTTTACTAATTAAGTTCTGATGACGCTCTTTTCGATAGATGAAACAAAGTCTGTCTTTGAATACAGGTGCATCAGGTACTCTGATGAGTTCTTTATACTGATTCGCTACTCTCTGAGGAAGAATTGCAAAGCCCATATTTTGTGAGCACATCTTTGCGATGACCTCGAGGCTATCAGAATGAATATGGCCATCAAAAGTGTATCCGCTTTTTTTAAGCTTTTTAATAACATAGTTTGATTGTTCTAAAGATGGATCAAGTATAAGTCTTTTAGCACTTTTCTTTGTTTTAAAAATGGTCACTTCGTCTTTTCCCATTTCCTTAATCACTAAGTCAGGATGATTAACTGGATTGATTGCAATTCCAAAATCAATGTCAAAATTAACAACCTTACCTGTAACTTCTCTAGAGAGACCATGAATAAGACGATAACTTATACGGGGATATTGCTTTGATAAAATAGGGAGGATCTTATCTAATGTATAAATTGCGACGGATGGATGTACTCCAAAACTAAATTCTCCAATAATATCCTTGTCATCACTTGATATTATATTTCTTGCTTCTTCCCATTGCCGAATTAGGTTACTTGATTTTTGAAGGAATAGCTCTCCAGATCGGGTTAGTTGAACCCCTCCTTTTAGTCTTACTATAAGATCGCTGCCTATCTCAGTTTCTAATCTTTTAAGCGAGTAACTTAGTGCAGGTTGCGTAATTCCGATCACTTCCGAGGCTCTTGTTACATTTAGAGTCTCAGACACTACTAAAAAGTTTTTAATATCATCTAATGCTAGTCCCATAAAATAAATTTATCATAAAGTCGGGTTAATGTTAAATATATTTATGATAAGAAATGAGATCTTTATGATAGATTTTTTTTATGGATAATAAAAGATTTGTAAAAGTTAACTCAAAAATTGGTTTAATTTTTATTGGTGGAACACAGTATTCCATTACACACATTATGTGGGAAGAGCCTAAGTATAGTGAAATAACATCACATGATTTGGGATACGATATTTTAGATTTATGTAAGCGAGAAATATTAGAGTACTTAGATGGAAGGCTTAAAAAGTTTAGTGTCCCTATTGATCCAACTGGAACAAGTTTCCAAGAGTCAGTTTGGCAGGAGTTATTAAAAATACCTTATGGCACAACAATCTCATACAAGGATTTAGCTAACAGAATTTCTAATCCTAGAGCCATGCAAGCCGTGGGGTCAGCAAATGGTAAAAATCCAATCAGTATTATTATTCCATGCCATCGTGTTATCGCTGTTAATGGCAACCTGTCAGGATATGCTGGTGGTGTGGACAAAAAAGAGAGGTTGTTACGAATGGAAGGATCTTTAATCTAACCTAGTAACAATTTAGAAATATGAAAAACAAATAATTATCTATGTTTAACAAAATTGAAGATTAAAAAAATAGAAGTCTTGTATTACTTCATAGCTTCGATTATCCAGGACTTAATTAGTAGATTCTCTAATTTGTGTACATTTTTAATATTTGAAAAGTAAATTCGATAAAAAACTAATTAAGTTTACTAAACTCAGTAATGTTATAAGACCATACGATATTCATCTTCATGTAAGTGAAGATGTAGATCCCATTCTCAAAGGATAAACTACCAAAGCTGAGAAGATTGGATTTAATGAGCGAATCTCATAAAATTATAGGTGATTATTCGCCAATACTATATTTTCTTCCAGGATAGACGACCATATCAAAAAGTACAGAGTAGAAAGTGAAAACAAGTGCACCATTCATAAATGCTTTCTTTCTATTATAGGGAGCCATGCACATGATTTTGTATATTGCAGCAGTTACGAAACCATCAATGAACATAGAAGGTATTCCAATCGTACTATAAAATCCATATCGATCAGCACCATATGTACCAAGGCTATATGCTCTTTCTTTTTCTTCATACATTTCTATTAGGGCTGCTTTCATCAACTGTTCAACGATTTCATCATTTTCGAGATCTTTTTTCGAGACGGTTGACCAGTCAATAGTATTATTAGGAGACTTAACTTTTAATTCAATTAGAATACTTTGAAATCTATTTTTCACTTCATCCATGAATTTATTTCTTTCAAGAAATTGAAC
>CAWUIU010000147.1:0-8013 GCA_963922285.1 uncultured Oligoflexia bacterium
TTTAACTTAGAATTTGTTGCAGGAGCTTCTGACATTGCAATCTGGTGCATTATCAGACGTTCATTAAAACTACCTTGCTCATCATAACCATCATCTGAATCATTCTCATATGGACTACTCTCAGTATCTGGATAGTAATTTCTTTGCGGCTTAGGATTCATTTGACGATTCTTCTTCATTGCGTGAGTACCAATGACATATCCACCAAAAAGAAGACCAGTATAGAGACCAACTGATGCACCAACAGCAACAGATCGACCTCCAGCATCAAATGCTAATGCAGCAGTTCCTAAAAGAGCTCCCCCCACAGTTCCATATAATGCCATAGTCATTACGGCCTTAGTTTTTGGATCCATCTGTGCTTGTGTGTTAAACGTTAGACATCCAAATATCGATATAGCAATTAATAGTTTTTTAATCATGGTCTTCCTCAAATACTGAGTATTTCATTTTTGTATAAAACTCAAATAAATATATAATTAGGATAAGGATAAGCTACTAAAATGTAAAGAATGCAACAATAGTTAACCTACTGCATTATACAGAGTGATTCGACAAGATAAATTAAATATCTTACTCAAGACATGGGCACTATCAAGGAGACGCTTTCTCTGTTTAAAGTTTATTTCTGGAAAGGACTTTACCTCGTAAATTGAAATTAATTGATGACCACGAAGAGACTCCAAAATACAAAGATCAACTTGACCAGCACCAAGATCTCTAAGAACCTTAGGCTCAACTAAAATTGGTAAACCTTTATTGTGTAAATTTATGGATGCTTTTGATTCTGCCTGACACCCCTTTTTATAATTTTGGCTCCTGGACATACTCTTTTACCCCCTTAAAAGTTCGGCGATGAATAGGAGTAATACCAAATTTCTCAATACCTTGACGATGAGACTTCGTAGGGTAGCCAGCATTTTTTTCAAAATCGTAATGAGGATACTTTGTGGCAAAATCAGACATTAATTTATCACGATAGACTTTCGCTGCGACAGAGGCAAGCCCTATAAGTAGAGACTTAAAGTCCCCTTTTACGATAGGAGATGTTCTTACAGGTAACTCAATATCCTTATTTCCATCAATAAGAAGCTCCCCATCCTTATCTTGATCCCAAACAGCGAGGAAGGAGTTTTTCATTGAAAGCAGAGAAGCTTGTAAAATATTGATCTCATCGATAATTTCGTGAGACATTTCATTAATACAAAGAGTAATCCCTAAAGACTTAAGGTGCTGCTTTTTTTTTGTGTGTATAATTCCAAGAGTTGAAAAGATTCTTTCTCTTTTTTTATCAGTTAACTTTTTTGAATCTGTTAATCCTAGAGAATCGAGATAATCTAGAGTTTTTTTAAGCTCAGACTTTGTTCCTGTAAAATAAGCACAGGCACCAACAACAGGTCCAGCAAGAGGACCACGTCCGACTTCATCACAACCTGCGAGAAAATTTTGTCTTTTAAATCTTTGTAAATCAAATTCCATCTTTTTATCTCTTTGTTTTAAGAATAAACTAATGAAAACAAAAAGGCCCACAAAAGTGGGCCTCTCTATTTAAGAAACAATTAAATTCTTTCTTAGTTCTTTCTGTCGTAATCGATAGCGATTCTAGCAGACTTACCTGATCTATCTCTAAGATAGTAAAGTTTAGATCTTCTAGATTTACCTCTTTGAACAACCTCAACCTTCTTTACGTTTGGTGAATGGAAAGGAAAAACTCTTTCAACACCAATTCCAGAAGAGATTTTTCTTACACGAAAGTGACCAGATAATCTTCCCTTTTCCTTCATTGCAATAACAACACCTTGGAAAATTTGGATTCTTGTCTTAGCACCTTCAGTAATCTGACAGTGAACAGCTACTGTATCCCCAGTAATAAAATTAGGAATGTTTGCTGCTTCAGGGTTTAAGTGATCTTGGTTTACAACATCAACTAAATTCATAATAAACTCCAAAAAGTTTAAAGAAGTTTCTCAGAGGACTAGCACTATGCCATTCTTAAGCAAACTTTATTTCATGGTTTCAGAGGCACGTGCAATTCGATCTAGATAAATCGCAACAGCAGATCGAACAGACAAATGATTATATCCATCCCCGCTAGCACCAAAAATTGGCTCTAGAGAGAAATCGGCCCGTTCGAGAACCTGTGCATGAAGACCCCATCCTGTACCAAATAACAGGAAAATCGGGCGTTTGTCAACATTCGCTTTGCGTAAAAGATTCTCTTCTGTACCCGAGAACTCTTCAAAATTAGCTCCAGTTACACAAACGAGAGGTTCAACACCTTCAATTTCTTTAATTTTTTCAATTCCGGCCTCAACAGAGTGTGCATGTCGTGCAATTGACAGCGCGTCAGAGCGATCTGGATTATAAGCAGAAGCTTCATCTTCTTCCCAGTGACCTAGGATTGTTTTAATCAGTTCAAATTGTGCCTCAAGAGGCGTCACAATATAGTATCTTTCAAAGCCAAAGGTACGACAGCTTCTCGCAATATCGTGAATATCAAGATTAGTAACAGAAGTTGTTACAATATCATCCCTTTTGTTCTTAATTGGATAATGGACGAGCCCAAGATAAATCTTGGTTCCTAGCTTTGATTCAATCACAGTCATTCCTATCGGTTATCTGAGTCAATATAAGCTTTGTAGAGATCAGGCCTATATTTCTTCGTAAATTCTAATTTCTTTTGGTGGTTATAATCTTTTATCTTGGCATGGTCACCCGAAAGAAGCACATCAGGTACATTTTTTCCAAGAAATTCACTTGGTCTGGTGTAAACCGGTCCCTCAATAAGGCCATCTTCAAACGAATCTTCAAGAGCAGAACTATTGTTTCCAAGTGCCCCTGGCAAGAAGCGAATAAACGAATCAATGATAGTCATTACAGCAAGCTCGCCACCAGAAAGAACAAAGTCACCAATTGAAATTATTTGATCGACGTATTCTTCAATGAATCTCTCATCAACACCCTCGTAGCGACCACAAATAAAGACCAAATCCTTGGAAATCATGCCAAGATCTTTTGCCAGAATATTTCTCAATGTTTCTCCTCGCGGAGAGGTGTAAATTGTGTGCAATTCATCTTTAGACTGGTAACCACCATCTTCAATGATATGATCCATTGCCGACTTTAAAACATCAGCACGCATCACCATTCCAGGTCCCCCACCATAAGGAGAGGCATCAACTCCTTTAAAACTCTTCTTAGAAAAGTCTCCAAGATAAAGGGTCTCTAAAGTGAGCTTACCTTCAGCGAAGAACTTACCAACGACACCAGAATCAAAATAGCTGGCAAAGAAATCAGGGAATAATGAGATAATCCATATTTTTTTCACTAAACGAACCTTGGCATGTGAACTTCAATAATACCATTTTCAATATCAACAACTGGAACAAAGTTTTCAACAAATGGTACATCAACCTTCTTTCCAGACTTAAGCTTAATAACCAAAACGACCTGAGCCCCGTTATCAAATGTCTTAAGGACCTTACCAAGTTCATCTTTTGTGTCAGGATCAATAGCTTTTAAATTAACAAGATCAGCTAGGTAAAACTCATCTTCTTCTACCTCAGGTAGAGCTGATCGATCGATATTAATAAAAAATGGCAGCATTTCTTCAACAGTATTTCGATTTGTAATCACTTGTCCGTCTTTTTTTAGATATACAATAGCCTTGTTACCAAAGCTGATTTTAGAAATCTCAAATTCTTCGCCGTTATCAGGTATAGAACTACGTGTATCCTTAGGAAGCAACAAAACTTTGACACCCTTTTGTAGAACAGAGTCCTGCATATTTTCAAGCAAAAAAGTAAAGCCCCCCTTAATACCATGGGGCTTATGGCATACGCCAAGCTGTATTAGATCATTATTCATTTTGCCTCACCAAAATTAAAAACTTTTAATATAAAAAAAAATTGCCAGAGTAAATTATTTTAGTAAGAATTCTATTATTATTTCATACATTTATACTAACAAGGATGGTTTAAAAATGGCTAACATGATAAAAAAATCAATTACAACTGCGGCATTATTAGCAACTGCTAGTACTCTGGCACACAACCACAGTGGCAAGATGTTCAAAATGGAAGCGCCTACTGTTTACGGTAAATTGAATAAAGTCTATGCATACACAGATCAAGAAGATGTACATGGAAGAAAGACGACTGATGGAGTAACAGATGTATCAAACTCTGAGTCTCGTATTGGAGTAAAAGGTAAAGGTGAAGTGTTTCATATGAAAACTTCGTACAAATTAGAGCTTGGTATCAACTCAACAAAAAATGATGACACTAATGACTTCAGAGTTAGAGTTAGAGAATCTGTACTAAAACTAAAGTCTAAATATGGTAAATTAATGTTTGGTCAAACTTATGCTGTTGTTACTAAGCAAGGTAGAAGATCAGATCCTCTTCAAGAAACAATTGCAGGTCACCAAGGTGAGGATATGAAATTAAGAGTTGAGAACGCTGTTGCTGACCTTGGTTTCAACGATAGATCTAGGGCTGACCTCGTTGGATATGTATCACCTTCTCTACATGGTTTTACTTATTCAGTATCTCAAGACAAGGGAAATGGCTTCTCGAACAAAGTTAGTGACTCTAACTATGGTCAAGAAACAACTGAACACCTTTTAAGATATGAAAGAGAGATGGGAAATGTCGCTCTAGACCTTTACACTGGTTTACAAAAAGTTAATCGTGGAAAAGAAGTTGATGAAGAAACGATGACGTATGGATTCAACATAGGATTCAATGCATTTACTCTTGGATTTGCAATGTCGACAGAAGAGTATGATAGCAACGACAACACAACTGCTGACGAAAAAGAGAGAATGTTTGCAGCACTTAGCTATGAAAGAAGCAACAATAAGTACTCTTTCACTTACCAAACTAGAGAAGATAGCACTGATTCAGCTGCTCAAACTGAATACTCACAAATGGCCTTAAACTGGGCACATAAGTGTAATAAGTGGACAACCTTTAATCTAACTGGTGTTATGTATGAAGTAGAAAACAAATCAGGTCTAACTGGTGCAACAAAAGAAGCTGCTGAAAATGAAGCAACTATTGTTGCAGCAGGAATTCAACTTAAGTTCTAATTAATTGAACAAATTGAATACGATGAGGGAGAGCGAAGCTCTCCCTTTTTTTTGCCTGAACCATTAAAGTGATGTATCAGTTTCTATATCTTCTTTAATACCTTAATTTTATACATTTGTACTTTTTCTTGACGTATAAGATCAGTGTACTCTACTGTAACATCTTCATAACCACTCTCATCAGCTTCACAAATACGTAAATAATAACGGATAACAACGATTCCACCTTTCGCAATCGAAGGTAGAAAGTCTTGCAGAAAATTCTTTTCTAAGTCGCCTGTAAAATATGACGGAACATCACTTAGAGAAACGAAATCCAAGTTTTTTAAACTCTTTACCGCCGAGAGAATATCTTTATTAAGATAATTAACTTTAGAACCGCTTTCTAAAGATTCTTTCATATCCTTGAAACAACGCTCTTTTGTTTCAATTGTATTTGCATCCTCACTTCCTATGGCACCTTTAAAACAGAGATTCAAAAAGAAACTCTCCCTTGCGAGGTTTACTGTCATCAGTCTCTCAAATGCATTAAAATAAAACTGGAAATGGGTTTCTGGAATATTCTTTTGAATAAAGTCACCTTTATACAAAAGTGCGTTGAACATACTCTTATTACCAAGAATGGTAAGCAAGAATTTCCAACGATTCATTGGGAACTGTGTTTGGTAGTATTTCGTTTGGGAGACTCTATCAAAATGTTCAAAAATACCTTGTGCCTTAGGCCCTAAAACGTTAGGCACCATTTTAGAAAAGAGGATAAAAGTTTTTTCCCACTTACCTTGATAGAGAGGAGAAATCCAATCTTGATCTTCAAAGAATGTGTTAAAGTAATCCGCTGCCCCAAGACTTAAACCAAGATCACTAAAAATATCGCGTCTCATATCTTTATTTTCATTATCTCGATATGGATAAAATCCCCAAAACATTTTATATTGATCAAGACTTAGCTTTAGAATAGTTTTTTCGCGAAGCTCAGTTAGATAGAGCTGATTAATTGAGACATCTACACAATTCAAACTCACAACTGATTTTTGTAGAAGAGGCAAAGATCGCGAGCCAGCCCCTGTTACAGCAAAGACCTCCTTTGGCTGAAGTTTTTTAACCATTTCGTATTCAAGAGTTGTATCCTCATTGCCTAAAGTATAATTGAGAGCTTGAAAATATTTTTGTGTCATGATTTTCCTTCTAACTTTCTTGCCTTAAGTTCTCTAAGAGCATGTTCACGGCATAATTCAAATTCTCGATCAGTAATAAAGCCACAATGACCAACAATATTGGCGAGACGAACACCATGTTTCTTTGCCATAGCATCGATCTCTAAAACTTTTTTATATGATATATTTCTCGAAAGTGTGAATGATTCCAGACGTCCTTCCATTGTAAGAAGAGCTGTTTCTGCAAGACAAGCATAAACAATATTCCCTTCAAGCCCTAGGTCAACCTTCATCTCTATTTTACCTGGAAGTTGAACTTCACCACTGGCTATTACCATAACGTCTGGCCTTTTAACAGCATCCTCTTCTTTTATATCAAAAGGTCTTGAAACATCACAAATAACACTTCCCGGCTTAACTGTTTCAATATCCAGAATTTTCTTTCCTTGAGCACTTGTCGTCGTAATAATGAGATCCATGTCATGGGAAAATTTGTCTGCATTTGTTGATAAAATTATTTTACATTTAGGATTAATTTCTAAAATGTCATCTTTTAACTCTAGTAACTTATAGCCTCTAGGTGCAACAAGAATAATTTCCATGAAAGACTGTGCAAGTAGTTTTGCAGAAACAGCTCCTATACTTCCAGTTGCTCCGACAATCATCGCCTTACCAAAATACACTCCATTCCTCTTCTTAACCATCCCCATTTTATCTAGAGCGTATTTTGCTGCCCATAGAGTTGAACAACTTGAAAGAGAGTTACCTGTTGTAACAGGAATAGGACTCATTCTTTCAACTGTAACACCTGCATCCCCCACAATTTTGGTGTACGCGCCAAGACCTATAATACTTGCCCCATGCTTTTTCGCCTGATAACAAAGTCCGACAAGTTTATCGTATATCTTAACAGGATCTGCTTGCATTAATTTTTTTGGTGTCTCAGTTACGGTGAATATAAGCCCTTCAACATTTTGTCCGGTGGCCTCAGATTTAATACCACTGATATTTCCATAGAAGAACCCATTTGAATGAGTAATTACTTCTTCTAAAAAACCCTTAGCTGGCGCTATAATGTTTTTTACAGGTTTTAAGATCGGATGTTTTAAAATATAATCAGCAGACAATGGATGAATGATAAAAGCAAATTTATTAATCTTATTCGTATCTCTCTTCACTAAATCCACTTCAACGATATCTAATGAAAGCTTATCAACAATCTCAAAGATATCTTCTGTTGTTAATGGATCAGCTTCCTTCTTTGCTACTTGAAAAAGTGATTCAACTATAGAAAAGTTTAGAAAAGGAATATCAATAAGCTTAGGAAGAATCTGTATGGCCTTCTTCGCCTTTACTGAATGTAGCTTTTTTATAAGATCATCATTTAGTACATCTACGATTAATATCTTGTCTTCTAAATGTTTAAGATCGATTACATTTAAAAATGCGGAGTTTGAACAAAATATATCCGCAGCAAAGAATTGTGAAAAAGCTCTTTCTAGCAGCGGTGAAGTATAACTCGATATGTTACTTTTTCCAAGTTTCATAAATCTAGCAATGTAAGATAATTTGGTTGAAAACCCTAGTAGTTCTTTATAACTTTTAATCATTTTAGGTAAGTGTAAAAAAGTGTATGGATCAGCAAAATATAAATTTATATCAAAAGTACTTAAGAGCTCGGCCATTTGCTTCTCAAGCGCACCAGAATAAAAAGATACACTTTTTCCGCTTACAAGTTCTGGATGCTCAACGAGATATTTTCTCATT
>CAWUIU010000148.1:0-7994 GCA_963922285.1 uncultured Oligoflexia bacterium
AAGAATCGTGTCACACGAAAGTGATAATTCGAGACCACCACCAAGACAAACTCCGTTAACACAAACGACTGTAGGAACTTTTAAATCTTCAATACGGTTAAAGATTTTTTGTCCCGCTTCAGCACCTTGTTGTCCATCACTTTCTGTTTTCATTCCAGCAATTAAAGTAATATCTGCACCTGCAAGAAAACAACGTTCTTTGTGAGAGTGAAAAATAACCCCATCAACTTCACTTGTTTTTGTGTGGATTTCTTCAACGATATCTCTTAGCTCAGTAAGAGTTTCTTCATCTAAAACGGTCATTGCTTTATCGCAGTTTTTTCCAAATCCTACGTAAGCAACTTTATCCTTTATATCAAAACTTATTCTATTAAAACTCATCTTCTAACTCTCCAACTACTAAAGGTTCTCGATAATACAAGCACCACCTTGACCACCTCCAATACAGAGAGAGGCCATACCAAACTTACCACCACGACGCTTTAATTCATGGGCAAGGGTAACAAGTAGTCTTGATCCAGTTGATCCAACAGGGTGACCGAGGGCAATTGCTCCCCCATTAACATTTAATTTTTCATCAGGTATTTCACCCCAAACAGTATCGACATCAAAACGAGCAGCAACTTCTTTATCCATCATCGCTCTTTTTACAGCTAATACTTGCGCAGCAAATGCTTCATTAATTTCCACTAGATCCATTTGATCCAATGTCATATTTGTTCTTTTAAACAGACCATCCATTGCTAGAAGTGGACCCATCCCCATTCTTTCAGGCTCAAGTCCATGAAAGTGATAATCAACAAGTCTGGCCATTGGTTCTAAATTATACTTTTTAACGGCTTCCTCAGAAGCAAAGAGAATAGCAGAGCCACCATCTGTGATAGGACAACTATTACCAACTGTTACAGTCCCCGATTTTTTATCAAAGTAAGGTCTCATTTTAGCAAGACCTTCAACAGTTGACTTCGCTCTAGGGCCAATGTCTTCTTTCAATAGTCGATCCATCTTCCCAAAGCCTAGAGGAACTATTTCAGAATCCCACTTACCTTCTTTAGCAGCCGCAGTTGCTAGGTGATGTGAACGATTTGCAAATTCATCTTGTTCCAAACGAGTAATACCAAGTTCACGTGCTAAAAGTTCCGCAGTTTGACCCATATTAAGTCCACAAAAAGGATCAGTTAGCCCCTGCTCGATAGCTACGATAGGAGATAGATAAGGAGGTCTAAACTCTCCTAGGGCCTTTAATTTATCCATTGGAGCTTTCGCTTTCATAAGCTTCATGAAAAGCTCAGTCATTTCTTTAGAATAAATTAACGGCATATTCGTCATGGACTCAACACCACCAGCAACAATAACATCACTTCTACCAGAAGCGATTTTTAAATATGCCTGAGAAACGGCTTCCATACCTGAGGCACAATTACGATGAACAGAATATCCAGATGTTTTCTTGTGTAATCCTGCTTCAAGTGCGATAACTCGCCCAACGTTTGGGTACTTTGCAGGTGTTCCGGTATTTCCAAAGATAACTTCATCTACTTCGTCATTTGGAATAGTAGTATTATCTAGTAAGTGTCTTACTAGATAAGCTCCAAGGAAGGGTGCTTGAACTTCCTTTAGATCTGTCCCGGCCTTAGCATGAGGCGTTCTCTTTCCCTCTACTAAATAAACAGGTTTTAGTGACATAAGATTCTCCTTCAATCAATATGATAAGTGCAATATTTCAATTGATAAGTATCGGTAATAGTACACATTATGATAGAAGAAGTGTTGCCTCGTGAAAATAAAAAACCTCCCATTTGGGAGGTTTTTTTTATAAGAAAAGTTTGAATCCTAAACTTGACTAAAAGGCTAGAAATTAAAAGCAGCACCTGCGTTAATTGAAAAGACATTAGACTCTTCGAGATCAGTTGCTAACTCTTTTAGATATCTTTCATTTGTTGTATCTGTATTTTCATTTTCGATAGAAGAATTAAAGCTCTTATCAAATTGAGCATATAACTCAAATGAGAACATATTGTTAAACTTCACTTCTCCACCGGCCATTAGTGACCCACCAATATTATTTACAGAAACTTTATCCTGTGCAACGTAGAAGCCAGTAGGTGAACCAAAACCACCATAATTGTTATTGCTATCGTACTCACCATTTTCAAGTGATCCACGATTATAGTTAATCGAGCCACCGACAAATGGTCTAATCTTCGAATCAACAGAGAAAAAGAACTTAGAATGTAAACTAAACGCGATTGAAGAATATTCAAATTCGTTGTTAACAAAGTTATTTGTCGTATTTAGAGCACCATAACCATAGTATGGATATTGGTTAAAATAGATTCTATTCTGATCTTCGTAAGTCATTTCAACATTTACATAACGTAAGCTCATACCAACTGCAATTTTAGGGCTTACCATAGTTTCGACACTAACTTTTAGATTTAGATTCGCATCAAGTTCTTGATCACCCTGAAAGCTCATAAATCCACCAGAAAAAGAAACCTTATTAGTCGTTTCCAATTCTTTCTTTTCTGGAGCAGGTGCTTTTACCTTTTGCACGGCCGAAGCTTGCGTATTTATGGCATCCATTGCCTGTAGTTGACCAGAAAGAGCTTTCTCTAGTTTACGAGCAATTTTTTTCTCTTCTTCTAGGCGCATATCCTCGACACGCTTTCTCATCATTTGTTCGTGCTTCTGTTCTAGAGCACGTCTATATTGTTGAACCTTATCAGCAGCAGAAGGCTTTTTCTTCTGTGCGAATAAACCGTCAATATCAATTTGTTCCGTATTAACAACATTTTCCGTGGCGCCAAGAAGTGGATCTTCTTGAGCAACTGCTGAAGTTGATAAAACAGCTAGTGAAAGTGATAGAACAATATTCTTTGTTGTGTTGTTCCATTTCATATGGATTCTCCTGTGTGTTTCTATATCCGACATGTATATAGCATGACGCATTGCAAATAACATGGGAGATGTAAATTTTACAGAAAACAGGTTAGTAAAAGAGAAATTATTTCAGAATTGAAACGCCAAAACAATGTAATTTCAGAATCTTACAAGACGCGAAAACTTCGAAAAGAATCTTTATTGACTCCTGAGCCAGGCTCATAGCCTATTACATTTGTGATCGAACAAACGACATTTAAACCAGGATTGTTATCACATGCATTAGGATCAGCACTAAATTGAGCCCTAATTTTACCAAAGAAGGTTACAGCAATAGCGACAACTGCAGCAAGAAGGACAATATATTCAACACTTGTCTGCCCTTTCTCTTTGAGATTTTTGAAATGATTCATACCCTAATTATAGTATGAATCATCATAAACATGTAGATAAGGAAAAGTTATCGATGGTAACGGTAAAACTCCTTTCCTTCCAGCAGAGTCGAAAAAAGTCCAAGTGCGCCACACTTTAAAGGACCCAACAGTTCTACATTCTTAATCACAATATTTTTCATACCCGGTTGTTTATAAGTTAATTTTACAGTTTGAGCGATATTGATAGATCTTGAAACCTGTTTAATGCCGACGTCATCTTCAAGATAAATAGAATCAAAAATGAGCTCACTTAACTCCTCTTCCTTTGAAAGTGTTTTAAGAAGACGGTCTTTTAGAAAATCAGGCTTTTGTGCCTCTTGAAATAGAACTGGCATTATAAAATAGACATATTCATTATCTTGATAAGAGCACCATGAAGGTTGCCGAGATCCCATGTACTGCGCGTGATAATTTTCAATCCTTACTTTTTGATTAAAATATTCATTAGTCTTATGAAATTTAAGTACATAATTTACATAGAACTCTCTATCCTCAATTTGAAACGGTAAATCAATTGGTGACGATCCAATAAAGAGTACATGTCGTGGATGAACGACACCTTCAAAAGTATTTAATTCGACACACCATGGTCTTCCTTTTTCAAATTTCCACTCTCTAATATTAGCATCCCTAAGTTGCCCTCCACTAGATACAAAGAACTCCTTTAAAGCTTTTACCAGTACTTTATGTTCTATTTTTATATTTGGTGAAATCACACTAAAGAACAAATGTAGAGCTTCTATTTTTCCAATTTGACCAACAAATGCTTGATGATATGAAGAACGAAGCGAGTAGATAAGCGCATCGCTAAGACCAAAATCATTAGAACGTGATCCATTATAAAGATAACTAAAAAAGCTAAGAAAAAGTTCCTCAAGAACCTTAGGCGCACCTTCAAAAAAGTTAGCTTGTTTAAAACTTTGGATTGTTTGAAAGCGAAAGAAATCATCGCCTATCTTTTCTAAGTACCTTGAAAGTTCCAGGTCTTCTTCATCAGTTATCGACCTAATGTCATTGATTCTAGCAAGAAACAAGTCTGGACACTTACGAACTAACTCTAAGAGGTTTGCTTTCACACTTTTTCGGCCCAAGAGTAGATACGAATGATCAACTTTGATGACACGACTTTGATAATCTATGTACTTATTAAAATCAATGCTAAAAAGATCAGAATGTTTATGAAACCAAGCCTTAATACTTCCAAGCTCAACGAGAGAACAATTAGAAAAATGAAAATCATCATAACTCTTCATTGATTGACTTAACAAGAGAACGTTCTTATTTTCTTGTATGTAATCAAGAGCTATCAAATAAGAAAGATAATTATCTCCAACAATAAGAAGATTTATATTTTTATCCAGCAACCTAATTCGCCTTTATTATGAGATTTGCAAGTAAATCTAGTTGTTTATCATTATGCTCAAGATAATGAGAAATATCCATATTTGCTGCATTAATTTCTTGTAAGAAGTCCGTATGAGACAGATCTTCCATTACTTGAATGTCTGCACTTTGTTCTACCAATAAATCAAATTCAGTAGAACGAGTAACATGAGGACCTACAAAAATTCGCAGACCAGCAATATATGGCTCCAAAACAGAATGAATCCCCTTTCCGTGACCTCCTCCCACAAAGGCTTGTGTAAAATAAGGATAGAGCTCACACAACATACCAGGTATCAAACTGATAAGATAATGACTCTCAGTTTCAAATCCATGTAATTTATTCTCTAAATCACTAAGAGATATATCTCTTTCTAGAATAACAGGTTTTAAATCACAAAACTTTGAAACTTCTTCAATAATCTTTTCAAGATTCTCTTTTGCTAAACTATGTGGGGCAAGATAAACAAGTGCACCATTAGACACAGCTTTAATTAATTTTCTATTAAATACAGATGCTTCAGCTGGCCAGAATTGCGCCAAAATTATTTTGTGATGATATTGGTTAATAAATTCTTTTAGAGTCTTGAAATATTCATTGTTTACTAAACCCTTAGTTTGCCTTTCTTTAATGCTGAGTGCTCTAAGATCCATAAAGTCGAAAATTTGTGAATGAAAAGAATTCATCATTATACTAGCATCTTTTTCAGTCGCCGGAATAAGCCCAGTGAAAAGCGAGAAGACCTGATTTTTAATAAACTTGGAAAACGTATTACTCGACTTTAATGTTGCAGAATATAAAATGAAGTTCTCTTTGCGTAGTCCAAGGTTTAGAAGCATGGGGAAAAAGTCATAGCGAACCATGATTAAATTATCCGAACTTACCCAGTCATTTACAATGAAAGGCGAAAGAATGGGCAGACGTAATGTCCGAAGATACCATGTCGAATATTCTTGTTGGAGTTTTATGACTGAAGCTTCCACGCTTGGTGATGTGTAAATAAGCTCCACAAGATATCTTTCATTCAGCAGCTTCTCAATTAAAGGACGAATTTGTTGAAACTCTCCTTCACTTGAAAAGTGTATACAAACACAGGCCCTTAAAGAATCAACACGAAAACTTACTGCATAAATGTCATTTTTATTCTTTATTTCAAAGCTTCTTCTTTTTGAAATGAAAGAAACCGGTAGTTTCGCTAAAAGAAGAGCTAAACTACCAAATAGATAGTGGAATAAAAGAATATTTAACCTCATCTGCTTATTCTATATATTTGAAAGTTCGATGGCCATTAGCAATTTGACACCAAAAATAAAAAGAGATTTTGACAAAACAAGAAAACGAAGTCAGAAAAATGACATTTTCTTACATTCTAAATATATACTGTGTAATGAGTACAAAATAAGTTGAAAATTTAGATCAAGTATAAGATTCTCAATCCCACGAAGAGGAAATAGAAATTTAGAGACTATATATAAGAGATGCCCTAAGGGGTTTGAGGGAGAGAGGGAAATTATGAAAAATCTAATGAAAGGTTTAGTTTTTGGTGCGCTTGGATTATCAGTTCTGGCCCAAACAACAGCTTCTACTGCAGCAACAAGTGCAAACAGCACAACGACGACTGCAAAATCAGTTCTACAAAAACTAAAAGATTCGCCATTTAGCATGTTTGGTATTGTCGAATCATCAATGAGACAAACTGAAATCGGTGAAGGAAATGATGTAACAAACTACTTATACCTATACCCAGGCTACAAGCTCAATGATACAATTTCTTTTAGAGTTGTTCCATCATTTAGATATAATATTACTGGTGAAAACCAATCTGAAGAAGAGTTTGACTACCAAAGTGTTCAAGCTAGAGTTTATGTAAAAATGCTAAATGAAAAAGATCATGGTGTTAGACTAACGACTCAAGTAAGAAACTACATCTACCAAGGTTCTACAAGAGGAACTTCTGGTTACAGCTCAAAGCATAGAATCTATCCAATCTTTGGAAAGAAACTTTCAAACAAATGGTCTCTTTCAGTTCCAATGTTTGCTGAATTCTACAATAACAACAGCCATGCATTTAACGCAGTTAAGTACAACCTATTTGTTTCAGCAAGTACGACTTACTCAATCAATGATAAGTGGTCAATTACTCAAGGAATTGAGTACTACGACAGAAAGGCAAAATCTCAGGCTTCAAAAATTAACGACCTTTACATCACACCAATCGATATTGGTTACAGCTTCAATAGCAATGTTTCATTAAATGTTTCTTACGGAACAACTATTATGGCCAATAATGATGGTGGAGCAACTTTCGCAAATCAGCCACTAAAAAATGGAAACATCATTGCATCACTTTTCGTAAACATGTTCTAATAAAATATATCTAAAAAAGAGGCCCTCATCGAGGGCTTTTTTTATTTCCAGACACTTACAAATCTCCAACAAAATATATCCGTCATTTTTTTGGCACAAAGACCGACTTTTTTCTTTCAAAAACTAAATAAGCGGCACTTTTTTCCGATAAGTCTAACACAGAGGTTAGGAGGACATATGGGAAATGCAGCTAAAAACGAGCGTAAAAGCATCGATGACTACATTTTACCTGCCGACAAATTAGAATCTGGACAATACCCTCGAGAAGAAATCTTTGAGGCGCAGATTGAAGGCAACGTACTTGGGCCATTTTGGCAAGAAGACTTAAAAGACTTTGTTAAAGATGCCGGTCTGTATGAGTCAGACACCAAGGTGAGAAACATAGATGAGCAAGAATGGATAGCTATCCATGAACACTTATTATTTCAAAGAAGACGCCCTACTCTTGTCAGTGACGGGGATCTTGAAAATCAGGAAGATCGCTACTTTCTACTAAAAGATGGCCATAAGACAGGTCCATATTCTAAAGAAGAACTTCTCGATAAAACAAATAATATGGAAATCCTCTTCACTGATTATGTATCAGTTGATGAGGGTTTGAGTTGGGGCAAGATTTATGAAATTGAGGGCTTTGAAAGAAGAACGCTCATGCCAAGTAATCTACCAGAAAGACCTGAAGAAAATACACTAAATGACTCCGCTACAGATGCTAGCCTGGTTATAAATAATAAGAAAGATGAAAAAGATGCTCTGGTTAGTCTTGCCTACATTGGTCATCTTAATGAAGGAAAGAAAAAGTATCATATCGATGTAAACGCAGCGAAAACACAAGATAAGAAAAAAAATAATGAAGAAAATAGATCGCGCCCAATATTACTAGTCGGATTAACTTCGATAGCATTGGTACTTGGATACTTTGCTTGGCA
>CAWUIU010000149.1:0-7965 GCA_963922285.1 uncultured Oligoflexia bacterium
GACGGATTCCGAAATATTTATATGTATGTAAAATTATTGATCGTTTTTTATGAAAGGACAGTTTTTATTCAAAATCTTCTTCAACTTTTTGTGCTGCAATTTCAAGTTGTTGAAGGTAGAGATCAATGAATTGAGCTCTTTTTTCATCGGAGTCAAATGTTAGTTTGTTGGCCATATCTTCGGCCATTTGTTCATGAGTTCTGCTTTCTAGTCCTTTAAAAATAGCTTCTTTCATTTGTTCACGTATAACTCCTTCATCTGTGAAGTAGTACTCATAGAGAACATAAATAATGATAAGTGATGGGATCGTACTATTATAAGCTATTTTTAAATAGTCATAATATCTTTGCGCATTAGCCGACTTTCCATAGAGTCTTTGCAACTTTTCTTGGGTTTTATTCCAGCCATCCTTTTTTAGTGAAGCTAGAATTTCATCAATATATTCAGTATTATAATCTTTGAGCCCTAAGCGAGGTAAGTAAATTGGAATAGGAGAGAATGTCATAAAAGGAATATTTATCGCAGCTGCAAGACTTAGAGTCGTTTTATTATAGTGCTTCTTTAAAAAGCGATTCGTTTGAAAAATCGAATTAGCTTCAGTTCTTGGAAGAATCGTCTTTAAAAAGTCCTCAATGCCCATTTCTAAGGATCTCTTTACAAGTATGCGTTCGAGCTCTT
This sequence comes from uncultured Oligoflexia bacterium, assembly GCA_963922285.1. Taxonomy (GTDB): domain Bacteria; phylum Bdellovibrionota; class Bacteriovoracia; order Bacteriovoracales; family Bacteriovoracaceae; genus Halobacteriovorax_A. The sequence continues at coordinate 679 of CAWUIU010000149.1, forward strand.
GTGATGGAAGAGTTTTATAGCGACGATATATTTTTCCAATAATTGGTAACCTGTTAAGACGAGAGTCGTTATAAATTGCTCGATGAAAGATACTCATAATTTTGTAAATACTCTTATCATCAAATGATTTCTTCGTCTTAATGTAGTAAAGAGTTTCTTGCAGCTTATGGAGGTCTTTCTGGTTCTGTATTTTGACTTCTAAATCAAAGCCTAGGTCTTTGTATGCTCCTTGAAGGTGTTGAGTTAATTTGTCAGCCGTAATATTGTTGATATGCTTTACTTGTTGATCATCAGAAAGTTCATCAATATCACTTTTTAACTTCTTAAAATTTTCAATTTCTTCCAGGAAAGGAGAGTATTGAAAACGGGCTAATTGAGCTTTGCAATTTGCGTTTAGTCTCACTTGTGCAGGAGTTCTCGTCACCTTTGACTGCGAAAGATTTGCACAAGAGACAAAGATAAATGGAATCAATAAAATGATATACTTCATCACTCAATTTATCGGACAATAAGTGAGTTTAGATGAGTGTCCAAAAACTATACAATCCTGGTGTTAATTATTTTGATAGCGTTGAGAATGTATGGCTCATAGGGATATGATCGGCACCATCGATTTCACCTAGAACCTTTGCTTCTTTAAGGTCTAGTCCTCGGTACCAAAGAAAATCGATGAGGTTTTTAAAGACTCTCATTCTGTGATCACCGTCTGGGTATTTAACTTCTGTTAGGCCAACGGCTTTTAGAATCTTTCGCATATATCTTTGCTTTCTTCTTGACCAAGTGTTGAAGTCGCCAGCAAAAATGACTGGGCCTTCATGCTCCATAATTCGATTAGCAACTGCTTGAATTTGGTGTCTTAATTTTCTTGCTGAAACAAAGTTGATTGCATGAATATTTGCAACCAGTAATTCTTCACCGTTATCCATTGGATAGGTTGATACAAGGACAACTTTAGGAGAGCGAATAATTGGTTCTCTATAATATGATCGTTGAAATTCTTGATCGATCGATGGAGTTTTCGAAATTGTTGCAACTCCTGTTCTTTCTTTACCATCAAAGAAGAAAGACGTCGCACTTGCAAATTCAAAACCTTCATGAGTATTGAAGATTTCTTCCATTCTTCCTTTCATGAACATTTCTTGCGCTACTAAAATGTCGTGATCAGAACTAAGCTTCATAAAGCTTGATTCCCAAGATGGTTTTTTTCCTTTGTACATATTCCAAACGACAACTTTAAAAGTTTCAGGCAGTCTATTTGTCGTTGTCATATCAACTACGCTGATAACATCATTATCTTTTGGAGTTTTATGCTTTGGAATAAGACCTGCATTTATTTGCATCGAAATAAAGAGCGTAATTATGATCTTCCATAATACATATTTCACAGCAATTCCTTTTGCTAGCCAGTTTAAGATTCATTCTTAAAGTATCTTTTTTATCTTACTAATAAAATTATAATGATTTGTAGTTAGAAAGAAATGCCGCAGAGTGTTGTTTTTGCAAAGAAAAATGAGTCATTTCCGTCACTTAAAATATATTTATTGAATCACTTTGCTCTGGTTTTTTTACAATTGTCTTAAACTTTCATTGTCTATTTAACTGGAAAAGAATATTAATGGCCTTTATAAAAAGGCATTTACCATATGAACGAAAAAAAGAAGTCCTTAATTTATTCTCTGACTTTTGAAGAGTTGTCCCAATTTTTGAAGGACAATGGGCAAAAGCCATTTGTGACAAAGCAAATCTTTGACTGGATCTACAAGAAATTTGAATTCAATCCTGACAATTGGAGCAATATCTCAAACAAAGTGAGAGACCTTTTAACTGATAATTTTCGTTTCAATATCCCTAAAATTATTTGGGATGGTCTATCTAATGATGGAACAAGAAAGTTTTTAGTAGGGTTTGGCGACTCAAAGAGTGTTGAGACAGTCATGATTCCTGCTCGAAATAACAGAAAGACCTTGTGTATTAGCTCTCAAGTAGGTTGTGCTATAGGTTGTACATTCTGTCATACTGGTACAATGGGTTTAACTAGAAATCTCGAAGCTGGAGAAATAGTTGGTCAATTTTTAGCAGTAACGAAGTTTTTGAAAGATACTGTGTCTGAAGAAGAGAGACTTTCCAATATTGTTTACATGGGACAAGGGGAGCCACTTCATAACTTTGAACAGACCAAAAACTCCGCCATACTTTTTACAGATGAAAGAGCACTAGGCCTTAGTCAAAGAAAAGTAACCCTATCAACATCTGGACTTGTTCCGCAAATTAAGAAACTTGAAGAGTTTCCGCCTATTAATATCGCAATTTCGCTTCACGCTGCTCATAATGAAATTAGAACGGAGTTAATGCCGATCAATAAGGCCTTTGACCTTGAGAGGCTTCTTGGCGCCATAAAGGAAATTCCTTTGAAGGCACATCGTTATATAACTTATGAATACCTTCTAATTGATAAGTATAATGATCGTAAAGAAGACATAGAAGCTCTGTGCAATCTTCTGCCAAAAGAAGTCTCAAAGATAAACCTCATTCCTTTTAATGAGTACCCAGAGTCATCTTTTAAGAGACCTTCAATATCTCGAATCAATTGGTTTCAAAATGAACTAGAAAAGAATGGCTATACTTGTACGATACGAACCACAAAGGGAAGCGACATACTGGCAGCTTGTGGCCAGCTTAAGAGTGAAATGGAAAAGAAACTAAATCTTTGGGAAGGTGAGTCTACTTCACAACTTTAAAATCCCAAAATTTAGGCTTATTTTCCTCTCCTGATGATGGTGTACGAGCTTTTGAGTTTTCTCCTTCAACTTGACCTTCTTGTAATTGATAGTCTGACTTCCAATTTTCATTGTTTTTATAAGTCGTTTGACCATTTTGCCACTCGAGAGAATTGAGCTTCGGCGGTTCATACTTTTCAGCCTGAACACTTACCATCGTTATGAATGTTAAAAAGATGACTTTTTTAATCAACTTTCCTCCAGTTTCTACACTTTTATTATCGGTCTAAACTATTAGTATTTTGAGAAACTTTGTGAAGTTTTTGTAAGAAAAGTTGTCGAATCTCAATGTTTTTGGGAAGATAGAATATACTTATAGATGCCTATTTTCTTAAATTAAATGGAGTTTTGAAGATAGTTGATACTCATGGAGGATGTTTTGAGTCAGAAAAGTAATCGATCTGTTATTGGTCTAGTTTCTCTTGTTGCGATTTTTTTCATTGTGCTAATTATCTTCTCTGTTTATACAGTTAAAATTTTCAATGATTCTGAAGAGAACTCAAGTCTTGAGCTTGGTAAAGAGAGTAAGGACAAAATTGCTGTTATTGAAATTGAAGGTGTCATTATGGAGTCGAAGAAATATGTCGAACTCCTGCAAAAAGCTGAAAGAGACAGTCGATCAAAAGCAATTATTCTAAGACTAAATTCTCCTGGTGGTGCTGTTGCTCCAACACAAGAAATCTATAATGAAGTACGACGTATTGATGAGCTTTATACAAGCTCAAAAGGTGAAGAAGGTAAGCCAGTATATTCAAGCTTTGGTTCAATTTCAGCTTCAGGTGGTTATTACCTTGGAGCCTCGACGAGAAAGATTTGTGCCTTGCCTGGTACTCTTACAGGTTCAATCGGTGTGATTATGCAATTTATGGATCTTACAAAACTTTACGAATGGGCCATGGTTAACCCACAGGTTGTAAAAGCTGGTCGTTATAAAGATATTGGTCAGCCAAATAGAGCTCTTAATGAAGAAGAGAGATCTTTGATGGATAATATGATCAAAAATGTTCACGAGCAATTTATAACAGACATAGAAAAGACAAGAGCTGGAAAGATTAAAGGTGATATAAGAGAGCATGCCCAAGGTCAGATTTTTTCTGGAGAAGGTGCTTTAAAATTAGGTCTTGTTGATGAGCTATCATCACTTTGGGATTGCGCTAGAGGAATTCATACCGAATTAAAATTACCTGGAGAAATGAGCCTTAAGTATATTAAGAAGAAAAAGAAGAGAAAGTTAATCGATATTTTAACTGATATGGAAGAAGTTAGTTCTGGAATTAAAGAATTTCTCACTCATATGAGATCTCCAGCACTTTTATATAAATAGGACTTTATGGAATCGAATTTAATTTGGCTTCAAGATAATATTCTTTCAGTCGTTGCGATTGGTTTTACTATCGTACTTATTTATCATTACTTCATCGAAAAGGATGCTGGGACAAAGTTATCGAAGAGATATCGAAATTCTATTTATGAAGCCCAGTCAAAAGTATTTTTAAATGCTACTCAATATCTAATCTCCGGTAATCGTGATCTCGCAATTAAGGAATTTTTAAGTGCTGTTGATATCAACAGAGAGACGATTGAAACCTACTTTGCTCTTGGTGGATTATTTAGGAGTAATGGTGAAATTGAAAAAGCTATTTCAATTCATCGAAGTCTAATCGCTAGAGAGAGTATTTCAGAGGCACATCGTCTAAGAGCTCTAACTGAACTTGCTGTTGACTTTGATAAGGGTGGTTTTCTTGATAAGGCAATCGAAACCTATAAAGATGTTTTAAAAATAAATCGTGATCAATATCAGGTTATTCAATCACTTTGTCGTATCTATGAAGACATTGGCGATTGGGACCAGGCTTATAATTATCGAATCATGCTGTCAAAGGTCGGTCACGATAATCAATCTGAGACGATTTCTCATATTCTCGTGCAAAAAGCGAAGTCATTCTTTGAGAAGGGTGAATTATCTAAAAGCCAAGAGGACTTAGAGGATGCGTTTCGTTTTGCTCCTAGTGTTTCTGCAAAAATTCTTAAACTTCGAGTTCTTTTGAGTGAAGGGAATTTAGATGATGCTAAGTTTTACTTGCTAGAGCTTCTTAAAGAACAGCCTATGTATGCTTCATTTGCCTTTCAGTCATTAGAAGAAGATTTTAAAGCAAATGAATCACTCAAAGAAGAATACTTAACAAGATTAAATATTCTTATCGATTATTTTTTAGGAATGAATGATATTGATCTAATGAAATCAGAATCAGTTATTTTAACTAAGGTAAGGCTCTACAAAAAGAAAGGCGAGCCAGAAGAGGCTTATTCTGTTTTAAAGAATTGGCTTGAGACTAATCAAGGTCAGTCGGAAGCTTTGAAGTCAGAGTATATTAAATTACTAATTGATCTCGACTATAAGGATGAAGCTGTTTCGCAGGTGAAAGAGTTACTCAATAAAATGCATCAAACAATTACTAAGCACTACTGTAAAGAGTGCGGTTATAACTCGGATGAAATCTTTTGGCGTTGTCCACAATGTCATGAGTGGGAAACGATACAATTTAGATGGAAGGTTTAGTGAAGTATTTTCTATTTACATTCATATTCTTATCTCAAGTATCAGTCCATGCAAAGAGAATGGTCTATGCAAATAAGCCCTATGTGCAGATGCATCAAAATAAGTCTCGCTTTTCAAGAATCATCTCAAACTTTGAATGTAATCAACCCTTTCAAGTTCTTAAGGATGAGGGAGAGTTTATGAAGGTTAAGTTTGCAACTTACCAGGGATATATTCTCTCTGACCACCTTCAAAGAGGAAAATTCGATAAGTGTTACCAAGATCAGTATCGTAAGTTTATAGATTATTTAGACCTTGGTGTTAGTGACATGCATTACTGGGGACGACTTCAAGATCTTTACGTTTCTGGAGAGGTGAACCCATGATTCGCCATCCTATTATTTTTCTTATTGTCTTATTTTCTCTTAATGCTTATGCACAGGATAAAAAGAAGACTGAGGACTTACCAACAGAGAATGAGTTTGTTGATTTCAATAATATTAAGGGAATCTTAAAAAAAGATGGCCTTGAAAAAGAACTTGAAAAAAAGAAGCAAAGATCTCTACAGGCTAAGGAGAAAAAGAAGAAATACACAATGGGTCTCTATTCTCTTCCGTCAGAAGATGATTTTTGGCGACTCTATATTGAATATTGGTTAATTAAGAACGCGACAATCCTTAAGTGGGACTTTCAAAAGCCTGACTATGGATTACAAGAGTATTTTAATGAGTTCTTAAGAAGAATAGGTGAAGTTGGAATAAAGTACGATATTCTTTATGTTAATACGCCAAATATAAGTCATTTTGGATTCCCCATTGCTACTAATCGTTACTTATTTCTTATTTCAGTACCTTTTATTAGGACTCTTGATTTATCAAAGGCTGAGATTAGCTTACTTCTTTTTGAAAATATCATTCGTATTAAATCAGGACAATTTCAATCCTTTATACCTAAAGATTTAAAGGACAAGCTTTCTAATAAGAGCTTTTATCAACAAGAGTTTCCTAAATCTTCAATTGATAAGTTAATGGCAATTTTTGATAAGGTCGTTCTTGAAAAAGGTTTTGATTTTAAACAACAATATAAAACAACGAAAACGATGAACCGAATTCTTCTGTCAAATCAAAGTGATTGGCAAAAGTATTATACGTTGATTATGAAAATAGATGATTTAGTCAAAAATAATCTGATGTATAAAAATTACTTACGAATCTATCCATCTCCAGAGCTACAGCTAAATTGGCTTAATCCCAAAAATAAGAAATGATTAAAGATTTGAAGATAAATATATTTCTAAAGTTAGGGGCCTTCTACCTCTTTGCATGGGCAATACATATTGTTCTTGTATCGATTGTTTCTTTTTTTCACTTTCGTCTCGACCATCGACTTATGGTTATCGAAAACTGGATTTATGACTTTAGTTGGTTGGCTTTCTTCATCTCAAAGACAATCGCAATCTTTCTTTATCTTAAGTATTTTTCAAGTGAAAGAGTTGAGGGACGCTTCGTAAAGAATATTCTGACAAGCTTTTCACGTCTTGATGGTATTTTTTATCTAATACCACTTGTTTCAATGATCTTTCTTATGTTCTTTATTCAACCAGAACAGAAGCTGAATTCAAACTTTGAAATATCGAGAAGTATTTTTCACGCTATTTCAATACTCTTTATTTTTGGAGTCGATTTAGTTTTTTTAAAAACGATTAACACATTTAAAGATGGAATAAATTGGATCGAAGTACTTGTTTGTAGCTTTATGAGCTTGTTATTCTTTAAGCTTTCGATGCCTTATTCAAATATGGAGCTATTTTTCTTTAATATTAACTTTATCATTTTTACATTTTTTTATTTTTCAAAAGAATTGAGTTTTCCAATGTCTTTTGTCGCATTTGTTGTCGTTCCTCTATATACCCTTTTAGGTTTTGACCCTATATGGGGAGGTGACTACAGCTTTTTTACAAGTGAATTAACA
>CAWUIU010000150.1:0-7954 GCA_963922285.1 uncultured Oligoflexia bacterium
TCACTACGTGAAAGATTTACCCATATTGTAATAGACAGTCCACCTACGTTGCCAGTCAGCGACTCATGTGTGTTGGCAAAAATGGTAGACGCAACAATAGTGGCCGTAAAAGCGGAAGAAACCAAAATCAGTATGGCAAAAGAAACGATTACAAGGCTGAATAAAGTAAACGCAAAAATAACAGGGGTGGTTTTAACTCAAGCGTCACCACAGAAAATGAGTTACTACGGAGAACACTACTATCAAGACAGCTATTATGGCCTTCAAAAGTGAGGACATATTTATCCATATTAATCATATTACTTATAGAGTATCTATAAACAAATATCGCCCTGAGGTAAATCAAGTAACTAATGGATAATAAACGACTATTAGATTCAATTATAGAAGAGGTAGATACTAAAAAACTTAGAAGTAGGATTTTGGATACAAGAGAAATAATTAACAGATACCCTGCAGATGTTGGGAATTACTCTAAAATGTTAGAAATTGTAGCCAAATTTAATCTTACCAACAGTATTATAAATGAACTAAACCATATAGCCGAAAACAATGGATTTAAAATAATAATACTTAAAGCTGCGTTTTTAAATGGTAAGGTTTACACCGATAAAAACATGAGAAACTTTACAGACATAGATATATGGGTGGCACAAGATAGCTTTAGTGAATTCGTTTCCATCATTAAACATAATTTAAATTCCGTTGTAGAACCAAAACTAAGAAAAGTTCATGGGGACTCACACGAAAGGACGTTAATTATAAAAAATGTCCCTGTTGACATACATAATCGAATTTGCAATCCAAACATAGTCGAACTCAACGAAGATATGATATACAACAACATTGTTAGTAGTAACAATACTAACAGCTGTGTATATCATTTATCTACAGTAGACAACATAATTCAGCTTACCACACATTTATTAAATGATGGATATTATCAACACCATTCCCTAGTTGACATTATTGAACTAATTAAAAATGAGAAATTAAGAATTAATGAGATCATAAAACGAACGGAAGAATTAGGCTGCATAGAACTCTCTAATTTTTTGTTAAAAGTTTTTGATGCAGTGTTTAACAATAAAGCAATGCTTTTTCCTAAAAAGAGAACCCATTCCATCTTTTTATTCCGAATAATTAAAACACTAATTTCAATAAAGTTCAGAGGAATAAATTCGACCTTATCTACAATTTATAAAAAAATTAGTTTTAAAAGAAAAAGTAAAGAAAATCTTTGAAAAGTGCTTGGCTTTCACTTGTTGGAGAAAACGAAGAATTGTTACCACCATGGAAAGTTTGAAAAATTGCAGTTTGAATTGATGCACCATCATCTTGAAGGCTCAGTTCTATTCGTTCTACTAATATAATTAACTCGTTATCAATATGAAGCTTAGCTACTCCTAAATTTGTATTTTTATCTAATGAGACTATAATTGCCAAATCATACCACTGACCGGTTGTGAATTTAAAATCCTCCGATTTTATCATTCTGCCCCAACCTTCTGTAACAGCATCGTAGATATAGAAAGCAACCTGCCCACTTTTAAGAAACGACAACCTTAAGCTCCAATCTCTAGAATTCGAGTCTCTTCCCCCTGTTCTAGGATGTAAAGACCCAACACCATGCATCTTTCCACCTTTCGCCCAATCGAAATTTGAACTAAATTTTACCTTGAATGTTATTAATGCACTGAGATGCCTATATGATGTATTACAGCTGTACCGTAGACGCGCAGAACCATTGTCATTTGGAGCATAAAGCACTGATATACTTGAGTCATCAATAGAAGTATATTCGGAAAAAAGTGGGCTACTAGTACAGCCTAGGTCGAATTTATGAGAATGAAAAAAAGGGTCTTCTTTTGAGGAAACAAGAAAAGACACATTTTGAGAATTAAAAGTGTTGATTGAAGAATAACATTCAAAGCTTGGAAATAAGAGTGAGAATGTTATTAGCAAATAAGATATTCTCATCGCTTATTTTTCCTGCCGTCAATTGCGAGGCCAACTTTAAGTGAACCATAAGTTCCTCTTGATTAGTAAAACCATAAACGCCATCTAAGGAACAAAACTTTTTAAAAGTGTGGGATTGATGATCATTCCTATGCTCATTATAAATTACCTGCCTTGGCATTATTAATATAGGCTTATGACTTTGTAAGGCGGTAATTATGGAACCCATGCCAGCATGGGCAATAACTATATCGGAATTATTAAATATCCTATCGTATTCTAATTTATCTAAATATCTTGTATATTCAAAATTAATTGGTAAATAAGCTGACTCACCAATTTGACCGAATATAGTAATATCAGTTAGATTAGGAAGAGATAAATCAACGGCCTTTACTAATCTGTCGAAAGGCAACTGTGTTCCAACAGACAAAAATATTTTGATCATATTACCCTGCCACAATAAACTATCTTATCGTTATCGGCTAAATCCGGCCATTGAGTGATACATATATCAGCAAATTTAGTAGCGATTCTACCAGATTTAGATAATTCTCCAGCATTCGCTATACTATCAATCCAAATACTTTTCTTTCGGAAAACCTTAGCATAAACCAAGAATATTAGTCCTGGTAAAGCACCTGTTGTAACAACTAAATCTGGATTTTTCCTTAAGAAAACATCACCATACTTAAACACACAATAAAACAACTTAAAAATATTAGTATTACCATTTATGTCGTCGATTACAATTGATTCCTTAAATCTTGTATCATTTGTTCTGACCGTAGTAACAAGCACAGAATCAAAGTTCTCAAATACTGGGTGAAGCCTTAAAAGCTGAATTAGATGCCCACCGTTTGAAGCTACTGCAAATAATCTCTTAGGTGTCATTGAAGATGTCCTTTAAGGTACTTTTTCTAATTTCTGTAAACTTACGAATAAAACTCGAGTAATCGAAATCATTGGAATATTCTAAGATATTATTTAAGCCGTTGATAAATTCTACACCACTCGAAAAGTCAGAATAATAAGCGGGATAGTCTTTAAGAATACTCTTATTCAAAATATTATCCTTAACCATCACTGGCTTTGAATAACTAATAGCCTCGATAAGAGCACACATTTGAATTAAATCATCATTTGTTGCACAAAATACTAAATCAACTTCCTTAAGCAGCGCATTATATTTTTCTGCTGATACAAAGCCAGTGAATGTACAATAATCCTGCAATGACGATTTAAAAGTACTTGGTGCTTTACCTGTCAAAATAAAATTAACATCATTATTAAATTGCGAAATCAATTCAGAAATAAAACTAAGTGGTTCATCTTTAGCATATGATAGTGGTATGACTACGTTTATTTTATTCGTAGACAACATTTCTCTGCAACTTTCTTCCATATTCGACGGTATTGTAAGAGGATCTCCTAAAACCACAGAATCAATATCGAATGTTAAATCAATTCTTTCTTTCACTATATCATTGTGGCTTATTGAGACAGTTTTCTTCAAAAGATAGGACAAGAAAGGAAAACTTCGCCATTCTCTTCTTAAAATACCGTTATGTAAATCAACGTAAATCTTTGAGTCTGCTCTCTTAAATAAAATAGAATACAATAATATAGTAGGCGGAAGAACAAGTATGAATCGACTATATTTCTTAGACCTAAGTAGCAATAAAGTCTTTAAAAAATTCATTATATAGTCTAATGGCTTTAACAACCGAGATTGAAACTTATTTGTATAATAAACTTCATCAAAGCAAATCTCTGTAGCCAGTTTAGATGACCTGGGAATATTTCTTCCCCACGATACTACAACTCCTTTGTCAATCTTCATAACGAAAAATGTATCCTATTATCTATTTGCCAAGATACTACTTCAGCCAGTTTTTTTATAACTCTGGCTGGACTTCCAGCAACCACACTATTGCTCTCTATGTCTTTTGTAACAACTGAATTAGGATAAATAATCACATTACTTCCAATACATACACCAGGCATTACTGTCACATTAGGATATATCCATACATTATTTCCAATTCGAACTGGTGTAGTAATCATCATCGCATCTGGACGAGTTAGATCGTGACTCCCAGTATAAATTTGGACAGAATGTGAAATATTTACATTATTACCAATAGTGATTTTAGCTCTATTATCAATGATAACATTCTTATTAATTGTTATATTACTGCCGATATTAAAGTTACCAATATCATAGAAATATATACCACTGTGAAGTGCAACATTCTTTCCGATGTTACATCGAAGCAGTTTCATAAATAAACAGCGGACACTAAAAAAAAACAGAAAATCACGGCTCTTATTTAATAAGAGAACAAGTAATTTCTTAACACTTAATTTAAGCTTCAATCCACTCACTAAATTTTTCCTTGTTGACCATATTTAAGCCTACATTTTTTGCTAAATCATGTTCGATTAAATTGGCCATGCTTTCTTTTGTTACTAAAAACTTTTCAATTACTTCATCTATTGATTTTGTTTTGCTACTAATTGTTAGTGTACTGTTAGGAAGAGAATTACAGACTTGTGTTATTTTATTTTCAATTTCGACACCAATAACTGGGACACCAAAGATCACTGGTAACCAAATTCCGTGAGCCCTACTACTAATAATAACTTTCGACTCAATTGAGATCATACGGACAAAGTCCTCAGGGCTATGCTCAACCGGATCGTACTGTAGACAATCATAACCTTGAACCTTCTTCAAAGTATTCTTGTCATAACCCTTATAAAGAAAAACAAAACGAACTTTTTTACCATCTCTAACCTTGTCCTTACCAAACTCAATTACACGGTCAATTAAGCTACGGCCGGAAATGGAATAAGGCCAGTCTCTTAAAATTAGAGTTAGATCGTATATATCGCCATGCGTATCGGAGTCTGACGACAAATTTGTGACCCAGTCGTTTTTTACAAAAGATGGGTCAGCTGTGAGTGTAATATCCTTATCTGTAATTTCTCGTGCAAAAGCTAAGCTTTTTTTATCCCTTAATGATATATATTCACATTTAGCAATTGCCCTTATTAATCTTGACTTACCAGGTCCATCATACTCAAACGGCCCCAGACCTAAAGAATACATAGCTCCTTTATCTGCAACTACTAAGTTTTCGTGACAATTACTCATCCGTGAAATTACTATTCTTTTGATAGCCCAGTAAATATTTCTATTTCTCTTAATAAAATTCTTTACTTTATTAAAGAATGAACTTTCTTTTTTACTATCAAGAGATTCAAAATCGAAAAACTGTCCCCCACCACCATACACAATATAGTCAGCGATTACCGGTTTTTTATAATGTACAAAACAAACCTTATCGTGCAAAATCCTAGCTTTACTAACATCCTCCACGCCTACAATAATATTTTTTTGCTCAAAATGACTACTAAGTATATTGATTAAACATAAAAGTAGGACATCATCGCCAAGATTTCCTGGACCATAGGCCCCCTTAATGTATATAGTCTTTCCTTTTTGCATTCTTTACTAACCTTAAATAAGCATACAACGCTAGAAATGAAATTATAATTGAGTTAAAAATCAACTGAATAATTAGTTCCAGATGATAATAACAAATAAAAATTAACGATAGAGCAACTATATTTAGAGAAAAATACATAAACTCATTCATATTCCGCAAATAAATAAGATTCTTAGCAAAATATAAAGGCGTGAATAATAAAAAATTCAAATAGTTACTTGCGAAAAATACGAAAGAAAGTTCATTTACGTTCGATATTGGTACTGTGAAAACAAAACATAAGAAGATAAAAAGCCAGGACAAATTACCAAACAATGATAACCAATACTTGTTCTCTTTTACTATTTCTCTGTAAATATGTGATTTAAAGGCTGAAAGGAAAGAAACAGAAAACAAAAAGCAAAATGTAGGATAGAGCAAATCCTCATCCAAATTCGTTGAAAATATATTATTATGCAAAGAGGTAAATGGTATTATTAACGAAATAATACTCAAAGGGAGTAATGTACTTATTAAATAACCCGTTTCTATTTTTGAATTAATAAGTGACGTCTTTTTGTAATTCAGCAACGCATTGTTCATCACAATATTAATTTGTCCAAAAATCCAAAACCATTGAAAAATCGTCGTAAACTCACCCACGAGATTGAATCTATCTGTAACTTCAAGATAGGAATATAGAATTACTAACCCTAAAGGTATAAATGAAGACCCAAGATATAATAGATATAAAGACTTCACATTTATGATTTTTATGAAGTTATTTTTATCGATTACACCTAAATTACTAACTATATAGATTATGTATGGAACAGAATAGACTAGTAAATAATTAATCACTGAGACTTCAAAATATAGCAAAATAAAGATCAAAAAAACTGTAACAAACAAAGAAACAGAACTTTGTTTAGCAAGTTTACCGTGGCTTTGACTTTCTAACAGACTGGAGTAAGTAATAGTTGATATTTGTACAACAAACACAACGAAGTAATATTGCCAATCATATATATGAAAAATTAATAATGAGCTAATTGCAGTAAGTACGAAATGTAGCAAAACGCAAAATTGTTTACAGTTGGATTTTACGCCTTTTGAAGAAAAATATTGGGACACGATATTTACATAAGATGTCCCAAAAAAGACAATCATTGATATACAATATGAATATATCGAAAGCTCGTCTTCATTGTAAAAATTTGCCACTATCAAGACATGTATAAGAGAAAGCATCTTTACCGACAGGACAGACACGCCATTTTTAAATATCTTTTCAACAAGATCTTTCATTAGCCCTGACCAACAAGTATCCCATAATTAAACCAATAGCGTAAATTTGGTAAACAGTAGCGCTTACAATAAACATCATAGCCAAAAATATTGCGATAAAACTACCACCTTTATCATTAAAATTAACTTTATAGAAGACTAATAATCTACCGACTATCAGCAATGAAAGCACACCAAATTTAACAAAGATTGTTAGATATAAAGAGTCTATGTTGATATTATATGGATTTATATCTCCTCTATACTCAAACCAAGGAATATAAAATGGCTTTCCTAGCCCTTGACCAAAAATTATCTGCAAATCAGTCATTTCTTTAATTACATTAATTGCGGGAGAAAATCGGCTTGTAATTTGATATGCAATACCTTCCTCAGTAAAACCTTTCAGAACTCGTTCTGCATCAGAGTTAACGCTATATAGATAGAATACTCCTAGCAATACTGCCGAATAAAATATTATAGGTATAATTCTATTTATATTCTTGTAATTCAAAATAACAATTGACAGCAAAATTGATATCACGATAAATCTGGAATTTGCAATAGCAATGATTCCTAAGCAAAACACAATAGTAATAAAAGCATTTTTGTTTATTTCTCTTTTAGATGAGAATAAATAAATAAAATATACTGAAGCTATATATACAGTAGCATCAAGATACCTATATGTATTATCTTGATAAAACTCATCATTGCCTGAAGCATTTAGAAAATTTTGTAATGTTAACTTTATAAGAACAAATATAAATGAAATTATAAAATAGAACATTACATCTCTATCATCAACCTTTAAACTCTTATCATCAAAATATTTCGTAAACAGCCAACCAGTAACAAGATATATTAATGGCCTTACATCTTTCAAAATGTAAATTATTTCCCTTGAATTAATGACTGCATAAAATAAATATAAGATATAAATAAAACCAACTAACAATAAATACAAATCTGCCTTTTTTATTTTCATTCTTTTATTTATAAAAATAAAGCCAAGAATACCTAATAGAACAGAATCAAATACGTAAACACCACTTTTTAAATTGAGAAAACTTAAAGACGCTGACAATGGATAAATTGATAGCAAATATATGAGCAAGATAAAATAGCGTTTGGGGTTTAATGCTACTAAATACCCAACCAATAAAAATAACAAGAATAGAATATAAAACACTATATTACTCAATATACATTCT
>CAWUIU010000151.1:0-7947 GCA_963922285.1 uncultured Oligoflexia bacterium
AACCCTTTCTCAATCCAGACATCATACCTATAATCTCAACAATTCTAAAACATGACTTTGAAGCCCTCGTGTTAACAAATGCTCTTAGAGTAATTGATAGAAAAAAAGATGAACTTCTTCAGCTTAAAGAAGTCTATGGTGATAAGCTTCACCTAAGGGTTTCTCTTGATCACTATTCCTTAGAGCTACATGAAAAGGAAAGAGGAAAGAATACTTTTCTAAAAACTCTCGAAAATATTAAATGGCTTTATAAAAAAGGATTTAATCTCTCAATTGCTGGTCGATCTCTAAAAGATGAAGATCTTGAAAAGGCGACAAATGAATATAAAAATCTTCTTGTTCATAATGGAGTCGATATTGATCTAAGTACTAAATTGGTAGTATTTCCAGAGATGGATACTAATCGTGATGTACCAGAGATCACAACTGAGTGCTGGGGGATTCTAAATAAATCACCAGATCAACAAATGTGCGCGACAGAAAGAATGATTGTTAAGAGAAAAGGATCAGACAAGCCAACAGTTCTTCCTTGTACACTTATAGCCTATGATGAAGAATTTGATTTAGGTCATACTCTTTCATCTTCAGAAAGAAGAGTACATTTAAAGCATAAATTTTGTGCGCAATTCTGCGTACTTGGGGGAGCAAGCTGCTCTAGTACCAAATAAATCTACTTTTGTTAGAATTAAGCTAATGTTAATATATAACCACCTCTAATTAGGATAAGTTTTGCGAGTAGCAATTATTGGAGCCTCTGGTTTTGTTGGCTCACATTTAACAAGATACTTAAAAGACACAAAATCATTTGAATTGGTTGGAATTTCTCGATCAAGACCAAAAGAAGAAATTATTTTTAAAAAGTGCGATCTCTTCTCACTTTTAGATATCGAAAATGCACTCGAAGGATGTGATGTTGCAATCTATCTTGTCCACTCCATGGCACCCTCTGCTCACCTCGACCAAGGTAACTTTAAGGACTATGACTTAATTGTCGCTGATAACTTTCTAAGAGCAGCCAAAAAACACAAAATTAAACATGTTATTTATCTAGGAGGAATCAGACCTAGAGATAAAAAAGAATTGTCAGAACATCTTGATAGTCGACTGGAAATTGAAGACTTTATAAAATCTGCACAAATTCCTGTCACAGTGTTTAGAGCCGGAATGATTATGGGAGTTGGTGGATCAAGTTTTAACATCATGTTAAATCTAATTAAACGATTACCAATCCTCGGCTTACCTGAATGGACCACAACAAAAACACAACCTGTACACATTGATTACGTTGTTGAGTGTATATGTGAATCGATAAATGTAACTAAACATTTCAATAAAACATATGAATTAGCAACAAATGATATTATTAACTATCAGGAAATGTTAAAAATCACTGCTGAAGAGCTAAAACTAAAAAGAGTATTTTTAAAGATTTCATTTATCAATCGAAACTTTTCAAAAATATGGATTTCGACAATCTCCGGCGCTCCACCTTCACTCGTTTACCCTCTAGTAGAGAGTTTAAATCATGAAATCATTGCTGATCCAAATCTTAAATTTGATAAAAAACATGATGACTTTCGTGAATCACTTCGAAAAAGTCTTCATTCGAAAAAAGCCTCGGAGGCATTTACCCCACATGCATACAAAAAAGGAATTAGAAAGAAGAACAATGAAGTCAGATCAGTTCAAAGACTTGTTCTCCCTCGTGGCTTAAGAGCAATTGACATTGCATATGAGTACATGAACTGGTTACCGCTCTACATGAACTCATTTATACGAGTAAAAGTAACTGGAGAGAAGATATTTTTTAAACTTTGGCCACTTGGAATTAATGTACTTATTCTTGAACACTCTCTTTCAAGAAGCTCTATTGAACGTCAATTATTCTATGTAACCGGAGGCTTACTTAGTAAAAAAACCAAGAGAGGACGTCTTGAATTCAGAGAAGCCTTAGATAGAAAATATGTAATCGCCGCCATACATGAATTTAAACCTGCTCTCCCTTGGATTATTTACAAGTATACTCAAGCTGTTATTCATCTAAGAGTAATGAATGCTTTTGGTTTCTGGTTAAGTATTATTAACAAAAGAAATATTGAAAAATACAAAGTCAAAAATCGTATTGATAAAGAGTCAAATATTTTATAAAAAGTATTATAGTTTTTTGTTTTTCGAAGGAATATTGACTTGTTCAAATACATACTAATTACACTACCAATTTTATCATATGCTAACCCTGTCATCGTCTCAGGTGAGAAGTTAAAAAAAAATATAAATCAAGTAACAGGAAATACAACTGTATTAAATAGCGAAGATCTATCATCGATTGAAACAAACGACTTAGAAGAAGTATTATCCTCTGAAAATGGTATTTACATAACAAGTACAGGACCTTTTGGTGGGAACGCATCACTAAAAATGCGAGGAACTAAGAATGGTTTTTCCAAAATTATTATCGATGATCTTGAGCTGGAAGATGTATCATCCATTAGCGGTGGCTTTCAAATAAATCAAATTCAAACAAGTGGAATAGAAAACATTGAAATTTTAAGAGGAACTCAAAGCATTATCTATGGAAGTGATAGTATTTCAGGTGTTGTTAAACTAAAATCATCCAGCAAGCCAGGCTCGTACCTTAATTTTGGATATGGATCACATAATACGCAAAAGCTAGCCGCAGGTTCTATCTCTAAAAAAGATAAACTTACGACAAAGTTTTTCATACAACATTTAAGCTCTGATGGCATTTCTTCTTATAATGAGTTTCTTACAACGAATGCAGAAAAAGACAAGTATAGCAATTTAAACTTTCGCTCAAATTTAAGTTATGCGTTCCGAGAAGGCTCATCTATCTCCCTACAGAGTTACATCATTAATAGTGATACTGATATCGATAATTTTGGTTCCGACTTGGAAAATCAGGATCAGAGCTCTTATGAACAACAAACACATTTAATGGCCTACAAATCAAGATTTGCAGGAGACCGCTTAAATTCCAAGTTTTCTTATAAGAATTCAAATATTAACAGGAATGTCCAGGGATCTTCACCTGAGAACAATGAAGGAAAAGAAAATCAACTTCATTGGACTGGAACTTTTTACTATAGTGAACCAGTTATTTTACTTTTTGGAGCAGAGTACAATCAACAACAGTCAAGCTCATCCTCATTAGCTGAAACAACTCTTGAAGAGTTCTCTATTTATAATATGACTAACTTTAAAACAAAGAGATCACTCACTGAACTAGGTTTCCGTGTGTTAAAGATAAACAACAGTGACGATAAAGCTGTCTTTAAACTTGGCTCTTCTTATCAAATTTTTCCGAACCAGACTCTAAAAGCTAACATTGCAACAGGCTATAAATCACCAACTCTCTATCAAAGATCATTTAAAAGTACATCTAGTGAAAAATTAGAAGCTACGGAGTCAACTTCGGGAGAAGTTAGCCATGTACTAAACCATAGAGTCTTTTCACTAACAAATACCTTCTTTATTAATAAACTAAAGAATGAAATTGACTGGGATGGGGCTGGCTACAAGAACATTGCCAAAACTCAAACAAAAGGCCTAGAAACGAGTGTTGTAATACGTAAAAAAAGTCACGTAATCTCTGCTCAAAGTACAATTCAACGGGCAAGAAACAAGTTTACTAACGTTTACTTTTCAAAAACACCTCGTCTACTTTTAAAAAACAAATATCAATTTATAGTTGATCGAGATAAGAGAATAACAATCGAACATAAATATATCGGTGAAAGAGAAGACAGTGGAAGAATGCCTTCTTACTCGCTATATAACGTTGGAGTTAATTACAATTCTGTCACATTATCATTGATGAATATATTTGATAAAAATTATGAAAACTCTCGATCTTATGGCACCCTAGGTCGAACAATACGAGTTAGCTATAAAATTAAGATTTAATGAAGGTTTATTTAGTAAGCTTTTTAGCAGTTTCACTCATTCACAGCATAATCCTTCTACCGTTAGGTAATGTAAGCAACTCCTCCCCTACAGCAAAACTCAAAAAAGGGAAAATTAGTATCTTTATCAAAAAGAATAAAATTAGACCTAAGAAAATTTCGAAAGTAATTCAGCAAGAAAAATCTAAGATAACCAAAAAAATAGTTAGTGAAAGTAATTCTAAAGTAGCCCATTTAAAGACAAAAATAAATCCAAAGTATCCATATCTCTCAAGAGTCTACAAAGAAGAAGGAAAAGGATCTTATCAAGTATTTTTGAATGAAGATGGCAGTGTAAAAGAAGTGAAAACTATATCAACATCAGGCTACAAAAGATTAGATAAGGCCGCTCTTAATTGGCTCAGAAGAGCTGAATTTAAAATCCCGAAGAACTCAACAAATAGAGAAGTAATTCAAGAGATTGTATTCGAATTAAAATGAAATTCCTCAGGTTAATCTCTACATTTTTCCCGCTAGAGAGGTAAAAAAATAAAAAAAATTGAAACTTATTAGAAATTCATGTTAATCAACCTTATCTGAAGAAGTTATGACCACCTAAACTTTAGTTGCTTTACTTCTTAAGTTTATAATGAGCTCAACACTAGTTTCATGGGCATATTTACATCTGTAATAAATATATCAACAATTTTATATTCAAAAATATAACAAGAACCATTTTTCATTTTTTTTAAAACTTAAATCATATCTTCTAGCCTTTAGGTCACTTCGGAAAAACATTAACAAAAATTCAGTATCAGTTTCACCATCTACAAAGCTGCCAAATGAGTCCCCCCGTATAGGTAACTTTCAACATAATGTCATATTCATACATATTTCAAGTTAATCAATAGTTAGAAAGTACATATAAGTCAACACTTCACTAATCGTGAATATTAAATTATAGAACAATAGATAATTATCTATCTGTATATTTGGAACTTTTGACTTTATTAAAGATATATTTGAAAATATTTATATGAAGGAAAACTTTGCATTCATAGATATTGAGACCACATCACTAGATCGTGACGAAGCTCATATCATTGAAGTAGCTATTCTACTTTCAAAAGATAATGGAGAGATTGATGAATTTCAAACCTTAATCAAACCTCCGTCACCAATTCCACCACATATTTTTGAACTTACTGGTATCTCAAACAAAATGTGTAAGAACAAACCAGAGTTCTACGAGGTTTCACAGAGAATATATGACATGCTTGCAGGCAAGAGAATCATTGCCCACAATGTGAATTATGATTATGAAATATTGCAAAAACATTTTGCAAAACTCGGTATCAATTTTAAATGTGAAAAAGCTTGTACTTTAGCTCTATCAAAAAACTTTATTCCAGGGCTCAAGTCTTATCGCCTAAAAAGTCTATGTGAATTTTTCTCACTTAAGATGACAGAACATCATAGAGCTCTCAGCGATGCAAGAGCAACGAAAGATCTTTATCAAATTCTTAAAACAACTTACTATCCTAGAAAAGGCAAAGAGACTATCCTTCATCCTTACTTTAAAGATATTGAAAAAAATATAAGTTCTCTACCTTGTGCCATCAAGTATAACAATCGCACCTCTATTTTTGATAACTCTAAGAATGGACTGTATGAACTTTTTGAATTAACGAGCAAGAACACTGAAAACTATTCTTCACCTGAATCGGTAATCCTTAAAGAATATGCTTCATACGTAGAAGCAAGGCTAAAGACATACAAGAATAAAAAGCCAAAGTGGGTCATTTATCAAAGTAAAAATAGTAAAGAAAATAAACTTCTAATTGGTAAGTTTAATCCGAAAAAAAGAGCACTTTTTTTCTTTAACAAAAAAGATGAAGCGAAGTACTTCCTTGGGATTAAAGATATCATTTTCAAGAGTAAGAACATAAAAATTTCAAGTTTAAAAAAGCTAGACGGTAAGTATACTCATATATATGTAAAAGACTTTAAATATATTGCTATTGTAAAAACAAAGAGTAAGACTCTTAAAGAAGTTCCAATAAGACTATATTGGCAATCCTTGAATGTTATTGAAAGAACTCAGCTTCACATTGCTCTTTTCAAGATAAAAAAACAAATTATAAAAACGGACCTCGTTCTTGAAGCAAGTATAAAAGAATTAGATAGATCTTTTTTGAGTAATCGTAAAAGCGATCAAGCTCATCCCAATAAAAATGACATAAATAGAAAATGCCACTTTAATAGAAAAAGCCTGAGCAATTACACCGACTCCCCAGTGACACAAGCTCAATAGAATACCAATTGATGACATTGCAAAAGCAATAATTGAATGGCTTTCATTTTTGAAAGAATCTTTAATCCAACTGATTGTAAGAGGAAAAAATACAGACATTGTTAATCCTGTAAATGACAAGAAGCAAGGATGAAAGAAAAAACCAGCAATAAATGATATCATTGAAAGTATCAAACTAGCTGTCATCAGTACTTCACTTTTCATGTCTGTTTTTATAAATGCAAAGCAAACACGTCCAAGCATCAACAAAAAGAAAAATAAGCTTAAGTATTGATTCGCATCATTTACACTAAGCCCGTTATTTGTTGATAAGTAGTATGATAGACGGGAAGAAATGAGGATCTCTCCAGTTACATAACAGCCCAAGAAAAAACCAACGAGTATTTTTCTCACAAGAGATATGTTTTCAGACTTTTGCGAATCTAATTCCTCCCGATGTTCATCAATTACAAAGAATGAATAAATTAGTGAACCTAAAGTTACAATACCGACGACAAGAAAAAACTCGTACCAAGCAAAGTATCTCGATATCATAAAATTTAAAATTAAAGGGGCTAACAAAGACGAAAGTCCATAGACTCCATGCAGCCCAGAAAGATAGTTTCTTCTATTGTGATCAAGAGCCCCTTCACTAACCATTACATTCATCGTAATTGCTAAAATACCTAAACCAAAGCCAACAATTGCTGATGAAGTTAAAAATCCATGAAAGTAGTTTATCTTAGCACTATAATAAAAAAAGTATGAACTTATCGAAATAATAATTAAAGAAACTCTAGTCGAATTAATAAGACCAAGCCACCTCAGCCACCACTTAGCAGTTAAATTTGCAACAACTCCTGTAGCAGACGCAAGAGTAAAAATAAGAGAGCCAAGACTTGTTTCAATTGCAAAGTCTTTCAAGATAAATGAATACGAAGCAGAACGCCCATTATCAATTAGACTCAAAGAGATGAGAGATATATATGCAAGAATGATATAACCGAATTTCATATTTTAGATTTATACTCTACTGCATTAACTAAGTACAGCGTGCCCCTTTAAGTATACACATCTCTGTAAAATAAACTCGATAATTGTGACAGCTTAACTCTAGTTTTAATTTAAAATTGAACTATTCAATATTTCTTGTAGAATCATTAAAAGGAGTCAATATGAGTGAAAAAAAATACAAGAATTTCAAGGAGTTTTATCCATACTACCTTAGTGAGCATAAAAAGCCACTAACTAAACTACTTCACTTTTTAGGCTCACTCATTTCTTTACTTCTAATCGGATATTTTAGTTACAAGAAGCAATTCTTCTTACTACCTTTGGCTTTTTTCCAGGGATATATTTGGGCCTGGATCTCTCATTTCTATATCGAAAAGAATCGTCCTGCGACATTCACTTACCCCCTGTGGTCATTTATGGGAGATGTGATTATGTTTTTTCAAATCCTAAGAGGAAAACATAGAGTCTATTAAAACCCTATAACCTTCCCCTCTCCTCTGGGATCTGAAACTCCAATTAACTTCTTTTCTCTAGCAATAGCTTGAATACGACATCCATAACTATTTAACTTAACTTCATGTCCCATTTCTTCTAATTTCTTAATAGTTTCCATTGGTAAACTGGCTTCATCAAAACGTATGTGATGAGGTCTCCATTGATGATGATAACGTGCTGATGCGACAGCCTCATAAATAGGCATTTTAAATTCCGTATAATTCAGTATCGTCTGCATAACAC
>CAWUIU010000152.1:0-7941 GCA_963922285.1 uncultured Oligoflexia bacterium
ATGAATAAACGTGGTCAGCTTTTTCTTTTGCTAATTCTTGAACTTTTTCATAACCAAAAGTATTCATCAGTTTAACTTGCTCATTTAAAAAGAACACTGTTGAAATACTTGGTGTATTATATGTCTGATTCTTTACAGAATTATCAATTGCTGTTTTCCAATTCATAATTGGTGGAATGTAACGATCAGTATTATTAATTTCTTCAGCTCTTTTTAATGCCTTTGGTGACATTATTGCAACAAAGAGTCCACCTTCGGATGCAAAGACCTTTTGCGGTGAAAAGAAATAGATATCGACTTTTGAAACATCACATGGACATTGTCCACCACCACTTGTTGCATCAACAGCAAGAATTGTATCGGCATCAACTTCTGGCATCGTTGGAACATGAACACCAGTACTCGTTTCATTTAATGTCACACAAACCATATCAGCATCTGCATGATCCTTTGGTGAAACTCCTTGCCCGTAATCACTCGCAACATTTTCGGCTTCAATCCAAGGTACTGCATCATGAGACTTAAACCACTTCGTTGAAAACTCTCCACAAGTATAGTGAACACTTTTCTTTCTAACAATTCCAAGACCAATCATATCAAAGAGAAATGTTGCACCGCCATTACCGACAACAATTTCATAATCAGATGGAACATTAAAATATGTTCTAAGTCCTTCCTGCATCTCTTTAAAGAGATTTTTTACAGCAGGCTTTCGGTGACTTGTTCCAATGAGCTCAGTTTTCGTCTGTGCAAGTCTCTCAAGAAACTCAACAGGAACGAGAGATGGTCCACTACCAAAACGTGGATCACTTGGACGTAAATTATCTGGTACTTTAAAATCTTCAAACATAAATAATCCTTTCAATTTAGTGCTTGGCACATTTTAGACTCCATTTGAGCAAAAGAAAACTGAAATTTATTAAACAAAAAACTTGCCAGTTGAATGGTGACTTGAAAAGATAATGGCGTGAAATTACTAAACATTACCCTACTTTTTTTATTAAGCTTTTCAGGCCAGGCCTTCTTTAAAGATATCAAAGTTGGCGTTGGAACCCTTTCAGAGAATATTGGCGAAGTTCAAACAGAAGATGTTGTTGATGGCAGCACAAATGGATTTGAATTCAATCCCTTTATCAATATCAAAGGCCAAAACACTTTCTTTATAGGACTTGATTACGATATTGAACTTGGCGTTAGTATTCCTCGTTCAAGTCGCGACTCAGCAGTCTCAAGACTTAATTACTGGTCAAACTTTCTAGTCAGTAAAAAAATAGGTCTCTTTCGACCAGAGATTGGACTAGGATTCTTTTTTACACGCTTATCAATGAATGGTGAGTCCCAGTTTTTATCTAATGGAAATGATTCTTCAGTGGAGTTCTCAACACCTAGTGGAGCTGTTGTGGCCACGAATAATGTTGTCATTCTTGGTCTAACTTTTGAGACACTCATAGATCTATCTTTTAATGGACAAATTAACTTCTTAAATATTGAAGATAGTGAAGAGCGTTCAACAAACTTCTTTTTATCTGTTAATTACTCTTTGGGATCTCTTGGATTATAAATGAAAAAGCTAGCCCTCTTACTAATTCTACCTCTTAATATTTATGCCTTCACTCTCATCGGAAACGCCATCGTTACTTTTGCAGATGCTGAAATTCAGGTCAATGTCGGGGATGCATCTTGTTCAGAGCTTGATGACTCACCTTCAGAGATCCTCGACTATGTAGGTGAGGCCATTGAGAAGTATTGGAATAATGTCCCACAAAGTAAGTTATACTTAACACAGGGAGTTCTTGAAAACGTTGACTCAACATTTTATACAGAACAGATTTGTACAAGTGGTAACTCAAACTGCACATCACCTGTGCCTGCTGTAAGCTCAGGTATCCTCATTGTTTGCAATAATAATACTTCTTCGGATCATGGATTTCCAACGACAAATGTTTTAGCAGTTACACTACCTAACAATGTTACATCAAGCACAATCAATGGCGCGATCATCGCAATTAACGCGAGAAGTGGAACATTGTGGAATAGCCAAGACAGAAATTCAAAGATTGCTATTATCGCCCATGAGATTGGCCACGCATTTGGCCTTGGTCACTCACAATTTATCGACTCACTTATGTATTCCGTCAATTATCAAGATAGACAATATCTTGGTCGAGATGATTATGATGGTGCAACTTTCCTGTATCCAAAAGAACATGGGGCAGGAGCTTTATGTGGAGCCGTCATTTCAGGGGCAAATGGCAACAAAAATGGTCCAATTATAGGAAGTTTTTTACTATTAATGATATTATTCTTCTCCGTAAATCGTTCGATAAGCTACCGAAATCACAAATAAATAAAAAGAATTAAGAAAGATTTAGGCATAATTATTACAACTATTTAGCCAGCTGCATTAAAGTAATAACTATAACTTACGATAAGGTGGTTATGAGATTTAATGTTAACACAATTGCCATTGCTATTATCGGACTATTTATCTTCAAAATAGCCGTCGCCGATGTTGTTCGTGACAAAGTTGCCAAAAAAGAACGAGCAAAATCATCAAATGTAACTTACATCAAGTAAGTGTCTTACTCTCTTTTATTTATAAATTAAATCTACAAAGATAAATACCATCTTTAAAAATCTTATCGACGAAGATAATCAACATAAGAAGTCTTGACTACTATCCTAAAAAAGTAACACACTAGATTAGGACTTAATCGAAGAAAATCAAAACATGTTCTTTCAATACTTCTAGCTTTGTGAATGATAAATTATACTTAATAAAAGACAACAAAAATGAGAATTTATATGAAACAAAGAATTGTTATCTTAAATCTTTTGAATTTGCTTATATTTTTTATATTATTTTCTGGATGTGCAACAATCTGTAGATTTACTTGTGAAAAAAAAATGTATCTCCTTTAGACATTTCCTTTTAAGAAAGAGCTATACCCTGCAACTCAACTGAACTATAAACAATTAACGACACCTCGTTTTAGCAAGAAACAATTGGAAGAAATGAATAAAAAGGGGATTGTTTCTGTTAGTGCTCCACCTTTTCAGATCCTAGATATTCCCTTCTCATTAGTTTTCGACACCTTGTTTTTTACCATATGATTTTTATTTCTGGTTAAAGCACAAAAAATAGTCATGATTTAAAAATAAGTTCGCTACTACTTTATAGTAAGCTCATGCAATTCTTAGGTTGATTGGACATCATTTGACATTCTTCTTTGCCAAAACAATCTGTTGAAATCAAAGTAATTTATAGTCTGGGACATCTTTCAACATCTTAAAAAGCATGTTCTTTCAAGAAATTCTAATTCCAGGACTTTTATTTCTCATAAACATCTTTTCTATAGCCAATTTTAATTACATGAACTGTAACTGTTTTCTTAGAAATGGAATAGACAATTCGATAGTCACCGACTCTTATCTTTATGTAACCCTTCAGGCTTCTTCTTAGTGACAAACCAAATTTCAATGGATCAACCATTAACTTCTCTTCAATTGCCCTTCTAATAATATATTGGATGTCTTTAGATATTTTTTTTAAATCTTTTTGAACAGACTCTTTATACGTGACTTTCCAACTCACTTCCAGACTTCTTCATGTGAGATTGATTTTTCATTGCTTCTCTCATCTGCAATACGAGCAAAGTATAAATCTTCCTGAAGCTCTAAGGCATCTTTTGTTAACTCAATAACTATTGAAGATAATGAAGGAGCTCCTCTTAAGCTCTGAAGCTCTTCAAGTTCACGATATAGTGAATCTTCTACTGATAAATTTATTCTCTTTTTTGCTGTTGGCATAATCACTCCTCAAGCCATGTTACACTAGTGTTACACCTACATCAATGGACCATGTAATATTAGCAAGTTGTAAGTTTGGGACTTCTAACATAGATAGAATTTAGTCAACTTTGTGTATGATTTCTTATATGATTATCAATATGTGTAAAGATAATATCAAATTTTTAGCTTTTGATGAACTCATTTAAAACTTATCAAAGCGTGGCATAAAGAACCGCATACTATTGAGTTTTGGGGCAATCCTAACTTTGAAGAATCTTACGAAGAATATGTTATGAATTCTTCCTCCGATAGGTCTGTGGTTCAATTTATTATCGAGTTTGAAAATAGTTCTGTTGGTTACATTCAGTATTACTGGGCATCAAAAGTTGGAGATGGTAGGTGGGAAGGTTATCCTGACGATATTGTGGGCTTTGATTTTTACATTGGAGAATCTTCCACGTTAGGTAAAGGAATTGGAGAAAAGATTATTAAGTCTTTTAGCGAATTCCTTTTTAAAATACCTGAAGTAAATTCAATTATTGCGGATCCTTCACCAAAAAATTCAAAGATTATTCATATTTTAGAAAAGTGTGGCTTTGATAAAAAACAAAAGATTGTTACTCCTGATGGAGAAGCAATTCTTTACCAATTAGAAAGGTCACTTTTTTTATGAAAAAACTCCAACTCTTGACTTCAGAAGCTCTTTTATTGATTGGACAGTCGTTCAAAAAACCCCGTTCACACCATAAAAGAAAAGATATAATTTTATAAGTCTATAAAGAGTTCACTAAACCTCTTCCCTCTTTCAACATAATTTTTAAATTGATCAAAAGAAGGAAATGCTGGTGAATATAGAAGCACACCTTTCATATTACTTAGAGTTTCTTTTATTTCTTCAAGTGTTTCTAAGTAACGATACGACACTTCTAAACCATCACGATCAAGATTCTCCTTGATAACTTTACCAGATTCACCTGTTAGAATTAGCTCATTAATACAATGTGAGATTTCAATAAGTTTATCTCGTTGATAATCTCCTTCTCCACGTAGTTGACCTCCAACGACTAAAGAGATTTTCCCAAGTCCTTGTAGAGCTTGTACAGCGATGGTTGTAGCGTCCCAGTTTGTACTTTTAGCATCGTTAAAAATAAGAAGATCATTGTCCTCATATATTTTTTGTAAGCGAAATTCGACACCTTTAAAAGATTCTAATGCTTCAATAAAAATATTATCACTTATAGAAAGTTGATCCAAGACCATCTTAGATAAGTATAAGTTTTGATCATTGTGCTTGCCATAGACATGAATATAGTCGTGAAACTTATCCATCACTTCACTGGCCTTTTCATATTCGAGAATATGAAGCTTACCTTCCCCCGTTGAATCTAGACCATGAATCTTAGCACTTTCTAAAACATCACGTGATGTCATACGAATCTGCATGGGACTTTGACGATCAAAGATATGAAACTTAGCTGCGCCGTAATCAGATAAATTCTCATATCTTTCTCCATGAGAAAAAGTGAGATTGTTTATGATTGCGATATCTGCTGTGAAATCGATCATCGACTCTAATTGAAAGCTCGACAGCTCTAATAGAATAACATCTACTGGTTCGATCTTTTCAACAATTCTGCTATAAGCATAGTCAACTAAGGGAGTTCCAATATTTCCACCAGTAAAATGTTTTAACTGTGACTTTTCAAAGCAGGTATCAAGAAAAGATACCGTCGTGGTTTTACCATTGGTCCCTGTTAACGCAATTATCTTAGAATGAGACTTCATATCATCTTTAATAAACTGATATGCAAATTCGATCTCAGATATTATTGGAAGACTACAACCCTTGAGAAATTTATGGTCTCGAGGAATTCCAGGCGATAACACCACACATGATGCATCAATGTCTGCGAAATTCATGACTTCGTCATCTTTTAGGATAGAGATGGCTGCTAGATCATGATCATGAAGGATTCTCTTTGTTTGTTCGTGATCTGTGCCATTAACAGCGACGACATCTATCGATAATTTATTGAGAAGCCTGATCACACCCCTAGCACTAACACCAAGTCCAAAAACAATAACTTTTTTATGAAGAGATATATCCAAAATCACATAACCTTTGCTAAGTATATATCATGAATTATAGAGCACGATTTGAGCAAATTCGAGAAGTTTTAAGAGATTTTTCTGATGTATGGCGCTATGAAATACTTGAAACATATCCAGAGCACTTAGGACCTTACAATCCAAAGTGGATTAAAGAGCTTTCTCAATTGAGTGAACAGGATCTCTATAACGTAGATATTCATGCAGATTCTTCAAGATTACATGATAAAGAGTTTATAAATTATCTTGAAACAATAAAAAGACTTTCTGAAATAGAGAATTATGATTATCCTGAACTTAAGAAATATCCATCGTGGGCATTTTTTAAAGTAAAAGCAAAAAAAGAACATGAAATAAAAGTCTTATCTCATAAGCTAAAAGAGTTAAAAAAAGAGTTATCCTTTGAAGAGCTTGTTGATATAGGTGGAGGTGTTGGTCACCTCGCTCGTTTTATGGCCCATTACAAAGGAATACCGACAACAAGTATCGATATTAATCAAGGTTTCCAAGAAATAGGCTTAAAAAGACTTTCAAAATTTCCTCTGCCTGAGGGAGCATCTAGTGTTAAGTTTATCAATTATGACTTTTCAAAAAGACAGAATTTCACAAAAGAAAACTCCCAAGTTTTTAACAAAAACTCATTTAGCTTAGGTCTTCATACTTGTGGACCACTCGCAAATAGTCACCTTAGAGTTCATTTAGAAAATGAAACGAAGGGAATTTTAAATTTTGGCTGTTGTTATAACCGACTTAACACTGACGAAGATGTTAACTTATCCAATTACGCAAATTCTGATCCAATTAAATATACAGAATTCTCACTTACCCTAGCGGCGAGAGGACACGACTCAATGGACTTTGAGGCCTTTCTCTTAAAGAGAAGAGTAAAAAATTATCGTTACATGCTTCATATAATTCTCAAAGAGCATCTTCACTTAAATATCTATGCTGTAGGAGACTCTCATCATCGCTACTATAGTGGGACTTTTGGTGAATATGCTAAACATAAGTTTCAAGAATTAAATATAGATAATGAATTTACAAATCTAGAACTAGATCAATTGTTTAAAGAGCATACTAATATTCTTAATAATATGTTCTTTGCAAATATCATAAGATGGCAACTTGGTCGTCTACTAGAATTGTCCATTCTCATTGACCGAGCACTATATCTCGAAGAAAATGGACAAAGAGTTAGTTTGAAACGTTACTTTGATAAAGATCTATCACCAAGAAATATTGGTCTTCTATCAATTAGAAATAGAGAGAAAAGCTGATGAAATGGGCACTCATAACAGGATCAAGTGTAGGAATAGGACGAGAACTTGCGATTCAACTCTCTAATAAAGGCTATGCAATTATCCTACACGGTAGAAACGAAGACGATTTAAATAAAACTAAGTCCCTCCTAAAAACCAAATCCATGATCATTACAAAAGACTTAGCTGATCAAGATGCTAGTGAATATATAATTAAAAGAACAAAAGACCTCAACATTAAATGTCTTATAAACAACGCTGGTTTTTCAGTTTCCGGTGACTACATTGCATCAGATATTGAAGAAGAGCTAGCAATGATAAAAACTCATATTACTTTTCCGATGCAAATCATTAAAGAACTAAGTGATCGTTTAGAAAATGGATTTATATTAAATGTAGCAAGTCTTTATAGTTTTTTTGCTGTTCCAAAACAGAGTATTTATGGTGCAAGTAAAGCATTCACGCAAAGCTATTCACTGGCCCTCCATCATGAAATGAAAAAGAGAAATATTGGTGTTACAACTTTAAGCCCAGGCCTTACGTATTCACACTTTAGAACACGTCATGGAAAAGAAGAAAAGAAATACCCTTTTATTGGACTTGAAGCAGATATCGTTGCAAAGTGTGCACTCGATGGTATGTTCTCAAGAAAAATCATTGTTGTACCAGGAGTCTTTTCTAAGTGCATGGCAATGATAATTCCACTGCTTCCCTATAACTTACAACTTCTGATCATCGACAAGATGAATTCAAGTCGTGGATATTAGGACCTGACTTAAAG
>CAWUIU010000153.1:0-7902 GCA_963922285.1 uncultured Oligoflexia bacterium
TTAAGCTTGATTAAGATTAACAGTAAGATTCTGATGATAGGATTGTTATGTCTCGATAAAAAGACGGGATCATTTTTAAGTCGTTCGAATGAGTCATAGATTAAATGTTCTTTGAATTTAACATTTAGTTCATTCCTTTTGGCAAACTTATAGATATGGGAATATGTTATAAAATTAATAGAGTTCCACACATCTATATTCTTATTAATCTTTTTAGAAAAAATCACTTTTGATAACTGTGGAGCAAAATGAAGCGTTGGTATTTCAAAGTGAGGCTCATAAGGAACTAGGTAGTTCGGGCAATTGTGAACCATTTTTCCCGATTTTGATAATACGTCTGTCATTGATTGTAGAGCGATATTAAATTGCGGAATATGTTCAATAACGTTATTACTGAATATTAAATCAAACTCGCCATGTTTACTCTTTTCTAGATCTTCAGCATATATATCTAGGATTTTAAAATTTTTATCGATGAGTAAATTATCAAAAATTATA
Source organism: uncultured Oligoflexia bacterium (assembly GCA_963922285.1). Lineage (GTDB taxonomy): Bacteria > Bdellovibrionota > Bacteriovoracia > Bacteriovoracales > Bacteriovoracaceae > Halobacteriovorax_A. Next base: position 499 of record CAWUIU010000153.1, read on the forward strand.
TTTCTCGTTTGAATTAACGGACCAAAGCCATTTGCTAGAGGTTCGAGTGGCGTGATTTTAAATCCATTATTGTGAAGAAAAACACTGAGTATGCATAAACCAGCGCCAACTTCTAGAATACGAGCCTCTTTACGGAGATCTTTTTCAATAAGATTAAAAGTTGTGCGTGATTCATTTTTGAAGTTTTCAAGTTGTGTGTATATCTTTTCTCTATCTTGGGGCTCTGCTTCATCGGCAAGTTGTTGTGAGTTAATACAAGAAAGATATTCTTCAAATTTTTGGCTTAGGTTCTTCATTTCAGAAGCGTAATATTTAAAGGTGTTTATGGCAAGAATGACTCATTGAGCATTTTGTAACATACTGACTTTGCATTAGTACTGATATCTTTTTTTGCGTAGAGCTATATTTGAATTTCATTTATGTTTCCAACGTGTTAAGAATTTTACTATAAAATTTTCAATAGGATAACTCTTATGAAGGGTATTATTTTAGCAGGAGGAAGTGGGACTAGATTATATCCACTTACTCGAACAATTTCTAAGCAATTGCTTCCGATCTATGACAAACCAATGATTTATTACCCATTATCAACACTTATGCTTGCTGGAATAAGAGAGATATTAGTAATAACTACTCCAAGAGATCTCCCAACATTTAAAGAATTGTTGGGAGATGGACGAAAGTTTGGCGTCAAGTTGGAATACAAAGAGCAGCCCAAGCCTGAGGGTCTTGCGCAGGCCTTTATCTTAGCTGAAGATTTCATAGGAAATGACGATGTTTGCCTCATTCTTGGCGACAATGTTTTCTATGGAAATAATCTCCAGAACTTTTTGAAGCAAAGTGTGGATAATATAAACGGGGCAAGAATTTTTGCCTACCATGTAAGTGACCCAAAAAGGTATGGTGTAGTAGAGTTTAATCCTAATGGTGAAGTCTTAAGTGTTGAAGAAAAACCTGATAATCCTAAGTCAAAATATGCAATTACTGGTTTGTACTTTTATGACAGTTCTGTTGTTGATTATGCCAAAAAAGTTAAACCATCCTCTCGTGGAGAGCTGGAAATTACCGATCTAAATCAAATGTATTTGAACGAGGGCCGACTAAGTGTTCGAATTATGCATAGAGGCTACGCTTGGCTTGATACTGGAACACACAGTAGTATGATGGAGGCTTCAAATTTTGTAGGTACTGTAGAAAAAAGACAGGGGCTTAAAGTGTCTTGTCCTGAAGAAATCGCTTACCGCAATGGTTGGATTAACGAAGATGATCTAATTTCTCAATCAAAAGAACTCCAAAATGACTATGGCGACTATTTAAGAGAGTTGGTTAATGCATAATGATTTTTCACAGAAAATTCTAGTTACTGGTGCTGCTGGTTTTATTGGTAGTAATTTTATCAATAGAATAGCCAAGAATGAAAAAGATATTTATTTTTTAGCTTTTGACTCTCTAACGTATGCAGGAAATATAGATAATATACAAGAAACGCTCGATCAATGTAACAATATTGATTTTTTAAAGGGTGATATAAGAAATACGACACTTTTAGAGCAAGTATTTACGGAGTATAATTTTAGTGGCGTTTTGAACTTTGCCGCTGAATCTCACGTTGATAACTCGATCTTAAGTCCAAATGTTTTTGTAGAGACTAATGTTGTGGGAACATTAAATCTTTTAAATTGTGCCAAAAATATAAAAGGTTTAAGGTATCTTCAGGTAAGTACTGATGAGGTTTATGGAAGTTTGTTAGAAGGCGAAGACCCCTTTACTGAGTTAACCAACATACGTCCTAATAGTCCATATTCAGCCAGCAAAGCTAGTGCTGATATGCTTGTGCGTTCATACAATGAGACTTATGGGCTGGATACTATAATTACGAGATGTTCTAATAACTATGGTCCTCGTCAATTAACGGAAAAACTCATACCGCTAATGATTACAAATGCTATGAATGGAAAGAGACTTCCTGTTTATGGAGACGGCATGAACATTAGAGATTGGATACATGTTGATGATCATAATGACGGTATTTGGATGGCTTACAATAAGGGTTGCTCTGGCGAAGTATATAACTTTGGAGGTGACTGTGAAAAACGAAATATTGATATTGTTAAAATAATTCTAGATCATCTACAGATAGACCATAGTCTAATTGAATTTGTTCGGGATAGGTTGGGACATGATTGGAGATATGCTATCGATTTTACTAAAGCAAGAAAGAACTTTGATTGGACTCCAAAGAGAAGTTTTGACGACGGAATAAAAAGTACTATTGATTGGTATAGAGGTAACTTGAAATGATTCCATTATCGAAGCCATCAATTACGGCACGAGAATTAGAAAATGTTAAAGAAGTATTTTCAAATAATAAGTTAAGTGGAGATGGTGACTTTACTAAGAAGTGTGAAGCTTTTTTACAGGAAAGATATAATTGTAAGAGGGCTCTTTTGACTTCATCATGTACCGCTGCCTTGGAAATGTGTGCACTACTATTAAATATAGAGCCTGGTGATGAAGTTATCGTCCCTTCATTTACATTTGTTACGACGGCTTCTGCATTTGTTTTAAGAGGTGCAAAAATAGTCTTTTGTGATTCACTTCCAAATCATCCAAATATGGATGCTGGTCTACTTGAGAATCTTATAAGTAATAAGACTAAAGTGATAGTACCAGTTCATTATGGTGGTGTTCCATGCGACATGGATAAAATTATGGAGATTGCTACTCGAAATAATGTTTTTGTAATTGAGGATGCTGCTCAAGCGATAGAGTCTAGTTACAATGGAAAACAACTTGGTACTATAGGACACATGGGTGCATTTTCTTTTCATGATACAAAAAATATTACTTCAGGAGAAGGTGGAGCCTTGTTAATTAATGACGAGAATCTCGTTAGTAGGTCTGAAATAATCAGAGAAAAAGGAACAAATAGAAAGTCTTTTTTTAGAGGTGAAGTTGATAAGTATGGTTGGGTTGACCTTGGCTCGTCTTATATTATGTCTGAGTTGAATGCTGCTATTTTGTATTCTCAGCTAGAAAGAATCGAGGAAATCTCTAAAAAAAGAATAGCTATTTGGAACAAGTATGAAGACTTTTTTTCTAGCTTTCAGTCAAGTTTGCTAGATGATGAATATCAAAGTGAAATTGGAAGCGCACATCTCTATACAATAAGATTTAACTCAATTGAGATTAGAAATATATTTGTTAAATCACTTAAAGAAAAAGGCATTACTTCGACTTTTCATTTCTTACCATTAGAAAAAAGTGAATACATTACATCTTTGAACTCTAGTGCGGAACTTTGTAATAATAGTCAACTTATTTCAGATTCAATTTTGAGATTACCTTTTTACACAGACCTTACGAATGAAGAATTTGAAGAAGTAATCAGCACTATAAAAGAAGAGTTAATAAAGTTAAATGAGGTAGCTTAAGATGGCACAAAAAACTACTGGAATTAGATCTATTTTGTCTCTTCCTTTCGTATATAGATTTTTCCAAAACTTAATGAGCAAGGGCGATAGCAGAATGATTATTATGGATGACCACATTAGAGCTAAAAGTGGTGATAGGGTTCTAGATGTGGGGTGTGGACCTGCGGATATGTTACCATATATGCCACAAGGTTCTAGGTATATTGGTGTAGATTTATCTGAAGAGTATATTAAAGAAGCAAAAGAAAAGTTTGGAGATAAAGGAATCTTTATCAATAAAGATGTTAATGAAATTGATTTTAGTGAGCTAGGTTCGCCGGACATAATTTTGCTTATGGGGGTAATGCATCATTTGAGTGATGACGAGTTGACTAAACTTTTTTCTGGGCTAACGAAAATAAGCCATCCAAAGACAAGGCTGATCACACTTGATGGTTGTTACAGAGATGGACAAAATCCAATTGCAAGAAAGATTATTTCTATGGATAGGGGCCAAAATGTAAGAGACATTGAAGGCTATTTAAGTGTTGTGAAAACTTCTTATTCAAATGTTACCTATAAGATTAGAGAAGATATCTCAAGATTTCCTTATACCTATATTATTTTTGAATGCAGTAATGATAGCTAAGAAACAAGCAATTTTTTATATATTCGGATTTCTTTTCTTGTTAACTTTTAAACTAGGCTTTGTAGTATATTCGGAGTTAAGTCGATCTGTTCCGGTTGAATTAGATGACTCGTATATATATGTAACTTCAGCAGCAATTAAGGACAAGTGTTCGCAGGATAAATGTGCTGGCTTAGATAATTTAAGTGCCAAGATATCAAATAATAATCCTGATAATCTTAAGCAAAGGGAGCTCGCTTCTAGAGGTCTATATTCAAATAAGATTATTTTTCATGAAAATATCGCGAGGCTCTTAAAGAAGATAAATTTTGACTATTTGAAGACAATAACACTACTAAAGATTGTTGGGGCTCTTTCGATTTGCCTATCTATATTTATGCTGCATTTGTGTTTCTTTTCTGGATTTGTATCCTTTTTTTCAATGACAGTAATAGGTATGATTTTATTTCAAGGACAAGGTCTAATATTGGTAGTACCTTCAAATATAGCATTGTCTTTTTCTATTATCTCTTTATGTTGTTACTCAAAAAAGTCTGACCGTTTGGCGGTTTTTTTTATGGCGCTGTCTTTGGTGACTCACCCCGTGGGTCTACTTTATTCGTGTATTATTGTTGCATGTTCTGGCATTGACTTACTAGTAAAACGAAGTCGCTTGAGTCTTGTAACAATGATAAAATTTTCAATTATTTTTATAAGTTACCTAGTGTATTACTATTTAAACCCTATTGAAGTCTCATTTTATAATATAGTAGACAAGAAAAGCATTGTTGAAGACTTTCTAATCAATTTTCATCATGGAATGTTTTTTCCATGGTATTTTATGGCTATTTCATCTGTTGGGCTTATTTGTTATTTTAGGAAAAAAAAACAGATCTTAAGTTTGGCATTTCTTTTTTTGTCTGTGGGAATGTTTTTAAGTCTTTTTCATAGTTTCTCTGCTTACCCAGGAGAGTTGTTTAAAAGACTAGTGGTCTTGTGGACAATATTAGCAGTTCCAATGTTGTTTACAGTACTAGAAGTTGAGTATAATAGTGGTCAAAAACGAAGGTATTTGCTTTTGATGATGGTGACTGTCCTCTTGTTTCCTATCATTAATAAGGCAAGAATTGGATTGAGAGGATTTCTGCCAGTTGTTAACAAAAGAATTGGAAGACATAATTATGCTAATCCATCATTAGTCTTTAATAAGTTAGATGAACTTAGAAAAAATGGGGTAGTTAAAAACTTATGTATTGAGCAATATATGGCATTAAGGGCATATATTGTTGAGGCAAAAGAGCTAAACTCTAGATTCTATTATCTTCCAATAGACAAAAATAAACAATGTGACTCCTATTTTATTCTTAATGATAAATATAAAAATAGAGATGTCTTGAGTCTTCCTCTTGCCTATAGCCAGGGGCGTTGGGAGATACGCCTCAAGACTCTAAAAAATTGATAATCGACTGATAATCGTGGTACTTTAAAGCTGTTAAAAGACAAAAGAGAGTAAGAGATGAATCGAAAAATTTCGGTAATTGGGCTTGGATATGTTGGATTTCCAGTAGCCGTTGAATTTGGAAAAACACAACAAGTTGTTGGATTTGATATTAATGAAAATAGATTAGCTGAGCTAAGAAGTGGCGTTGATAGTACAAAAGAAGTTTTAGCGGAAGATATTAAAAAAGCAGATATTCTTTTTACATCAAACTATGAAGACTTAGCTAAGGCTGATTTTCATATTATAGCCGTCCCTACTCCTGTTAATGAAGCTAAGCAACCTGACTTAACACCAATTTTAAGTGCATCAGTTACTGTAGGTAAAGCTCTTAAGAAAGGAGACATCGTTGTTTACGAATCAACAGTTTATCCAGGTTGTACTGAAGAAGACTGTATACCAGTACTAGAAAGAGAGTCTGGTTTAAAAGCTGGAATAGATTTTAAAGTTGGATTTAGCCCTGAGAGAATTAATCCAGGTGATAAGTTACATACATTTAAAACTATTAAAAAAGTTGTCTCAGCTCAAGATGCTGAATCTCTAGAAATTGTTGCTGCAATATATGACTCGGTTGTTGATGCTGGAATTTATAAGGCCGCATCGATTAAGGTAGCAGAAGCAGCTAAGGTAATTGAAAACACGCAAAGAGACATCAATATTGCATTCGTAAATGAACTAGCGATGATCTTTGAGAAGATGGATATTAACACGAAAGAAGTTTTAGAGGCTGCAGGTACAAAGTGGAACTTTTTAAACTTTTTTCCTGGTCTTGTTGGTGGTCACTGTATTGGTGTTGATCCTTACTACTTAACTCATAAAGCGGAGATGCTAGGTTATCATCCACAAGTTATTCTTGCAGGAAGACGAATCAATGATGGTGTTGGGAAGTTTGTTGCTGAGAAAACAATTAAACAAATGATTAACACTGGTCATAATATTAAGGGTGCAACTGTAACAGTCCTCGGTTTAACGTTTAAAGAAAATTGTCCAGATCTAAGAAATACTAGAGTAATTGATATTATTGATGAGCTTAAAACATATGGAGTTAATGTTCAGGTACATGATCCAGAATGTGATAAGCAAGAAGCAAAGAAGTACTACAACATTGATCTTAAAGAAAAAGAAGAGCTTGTCCAAAGTGAAGCTGTGATCTTAGCGGTTGCTCATAAAGAATATATGGGCTGGGACTCTTCTTCTTATATGGAACTTTTAAAAGAAGGAAAAGTTTTAATTGATGTAAAGAGTGCTCTGAAAGATACATTTATAAACGATTCATCGGTAACTTACTGGGGATTATAAGAATATGAAAATTGAAAGAATTGATAACTTATTAAAAGAAAAACAAAGTGTATGGCTCGTAACTGGCTGTGCAGGTTTTATAGGATCGAATTTAACGGAGTATCTTTTGTTAAATGATCAAAAAGTTATTGGTTTAGATAATTTCATTACTGGAAAAAAAGAAAACATTGAAGATATAAAAAAATGTGTTGGTGATAAATGGGATAACTTTTCATTTCTTGAAGGTGATATCACCAACCTTGAAACATGTATGAAGGCTTGTGAAGGTGTCGACTATATCCTTCATCAGGCAGCACTTGGATCAGTTCCGAGATCAATTGATGATCCATTAAACTCACATAATAACAACGTAAATGGGCAACTAAATGTCTTGTTAGCAGCAAAAGAATCTGGTGTGAAAAAGGTTGTTTATGCTTCTAGTAGCTCTGTTTATGGAGATAATCCTACTCTGCCAAAAGTAGAAGATGGCATTGGTGAACAACTTTCTCCTTATGCTGTAACAAAGCATGCAAATGAACTATATGGAAAAGTTTTTTATAAAACATATGGGCTAAAAACTATTGGGA
>CAWUIU010000154.1:0-7844 GCA_963922285.1 uncultured Oligoflexia bacterium
GTACCGAGAAGAGCCCTCAAAACTCATGAGAAGGAGAAAAAACAAAAAACGTACTTTAAATTCTCATTCAATATGGCTGATTCCTCCTACCCATTAATCACCTACACCTTTATTTAGAAGTGTAAACTATATCTCCGGAATAATTTGTAAACGTTGTCACGAGATAGACAATCAAGAAACTCTATGAGGGTAAATTTGAAACTATAAAACAAATAGTTGGAGAAATGTAAGAGGTCCTCTATCTATTTTCATTTGGCAGATTCAAATATAAAAGTCTAAAATAAATAACTTAGAAGATTAGAAATTTTTATAGCATGATTGAATCCAAACTTTCTTAATTTGATCCAATTACTAAACCTCTAATTGCAAAATTATTTCTTGCAACAAGCCCTTCCACTGAAAGTTCAGCTATCAAAGTTTTACTAAGAGAAGTCACGTTAAATAGATATAGATTATGAGTTGAAGGGCCTAATGACTCAATATATAAAATATCATCGCTATCTGGAACCTGAGCAGCTGCTTGGATAATACCTGAGCCTAAATCCTCTGATCCCGTGGCAATTGTACAGCTAGATAATTTATTCGAGTCAATATCAGAACATACTACAGGTTTTTTCAATGCCAATCCTAAGTTTTGTGCGAAAGCATATAGATTTCCATTTGAATGTTTAACCATAGCATATAAGGAGCCACTTCCAATTGCACTACTTAAATCAAATCGTTGAGTTTCATTCCAATTATTTCCGGTTTTAGTAAGATAAACAATATCTCCATCCAAATCATTACTGCCATCATAATCAATAATATACAGCTCATTTATGTCAGCCCCTTGGCTACATGCGCTTAGACTATTTATATCTATAACCCCACTTGTATCAGAAGTTGCAACAGATGTATTAGCTCCAGAGTATTCTGTAATTTCTTGATTATAGCCACCTAAGACAAAGTGACCATTATCTAAGAAACACAGTCCATGAGAAACACCACGTACGCTAGATGCTAAATTAGTTGAAACCTTTGGTTGCTGTAGAAAATCAGGATGACTTATAACTGCAAGAGTCGCAGTATTTGTTGAATCACTTCCTCCAACGTATACATTACCATCATAAAAAGCAAGAGACCTTACAATATCATCATTGAATTCTGAAATATCCAAAAAGTCATCAAAGTCTAAGGCCCTAGTGCTAGAGTTGTATTCAAATTTAAATAAACTGGAAGTTGAGCTATCACTTTGAGTAGCCACGTATAAAAATAGGGTCTGATTTTTTGGTATTGTCGACTCTTCTTTTTTGTCATTTGAATTTTTAAATCCGTTCTGAACTAAGCTAACATAGATATCTGAAGAACAGGATAAGAATAAAGACTCTATAAAGAATAGATAAAAAACAAAAAATAGTAGATTTTTAGAGCCTTTCATTTGTGACATGATAAGCTACAAATCGGTTGTTTCATTAGAATATTTAATAATATTAGAGATATCATTAACTTACAACACACTAAGATTAAAATGGACTATTACTTTACTCGTTGAAAGTCTAATTAGTGCAATATAATTCTGTCATTTTTAACTATTGTGAGCTACCTCTACGCAGCATAAATTTAGAGAAAAACATAATTTATAGTCTTTTGATGATCTTCGAAAGTAGTCGACTGGCAGAGAAGAATCAACATGTAAAACTCTCATAAATGAGCTCAAGCACAGTAAATTAACCTTGTTAAACTATTAAGTACAATATTCTGATTGTAGTTATACGAATGCTCGTGCCCCTATTATTCTAAATAGCGCCAAATAACTTACTCGGAAGATTTTTAATATAAAAGATGTGATTTGCGTAAGCATAGCATTTTAAATTAGAAAATATAAAAGCTCTAGAATTATGCCAAAATATTGAGGTAATAATTAGATAAAGACATTAATCTCAACAACCGATAAGTCTTTGAAATACCTTAGTACAATAGATCAACCGAAATGTTTTATGAATAATGACAGGTACTTAGTGCATAGTGAGAGAATGAAGAAATTAATAATTTATCTCTTAGTAGTTTTATCAAATAATATTTTTGCATTCACGCCATTTGATGCAGTTAGGTTTTATCAAACAAATAATAATCTAAAAAAACTCGGTTATTTACCTATTATACATAATAACAAAGGGAATATCCTAGAAGTTAACCACTTTTTCACTGACCCGTATTTATCAAAAGCTGTGTTTGTTATTAATAATATGAAAAAAGTAGATAAGATAAACCAAATTGTGTCTGAAAGAGATGGACTTTACTACATTTTTAATCAAAGCAATAGTTATGTTGGTGTTTTCTTTACAGGAGTTAGTAGAAAGGAAGCACTTAAAATTATAAAGGTAATAAAAATTACTCTAAAAAAGAAATATACAATTTTAAGCCCCTTAAGCTTACTCATTAGTAACGCTTATGCTGAAGATTGTAATAATCTTCCAGGAACATATAAGGATTTAACCTCAACAAGTGCATTTAAAACATTTTCCAATATAGGCATTAAGGGATTTACATACCAGGCCATGGAGTGTTTAAAAGATTTTGCAGGTGGTATAGGAAACTCGCTAACTTCTATCGGTGATGTTGCTTCAGCAATATGGAACATGTCCCCCTCTGAAATTTTGTCTACTCTAAAAGAGAAAAAAGATCGTTTTTTCGAAGGCGTAGCTCAATTGATAAAAATGAGTGTCGAAGGCATTGGCAATGTCTCAGGTTTTATCTCAGAAGATATTAAAAATTTGTTATATTCATTTGTAGAAAAAGTTGAAAATTTAAGTGTTAATGAAAAAAGAAAGGCAGTTTGCTCATTTCTGGGAGAAATAGGTTTTGATGCAGCTATCACAGTTTTTACGGGAGCAGTTGCAGCACCAGCATTAATTTTAAAAATAAAAAAATATATAAGTAAGCTCAGTAAGAGAGAAAATGAGAATGACTCTCGAGCATCATCTATAGGATTTAAAATCGATGATAGGCTGCTTAGTAGTAACGAAAGAAATCCTTATTCAGGAGACGCTCAGAGGTTGCGTGAAAGAATGGCGTTTGCTAGCACAAATTTAAAATATGTTTTAGATAAGACAGGTGCAAATACGTTATTTCATGGAAGTTCTTCCTCTTCACTTTTGGGAGTATTCGGAAGAAAGCAAGGACTAAGACCAACAGGAGAAATGTTAAAGGACGGTGACGTACCTTTATCTGGAGAACTACGTCTTGGCGCAACAAGCAACGGAGTCAACAAAGGAACAATCTCTACTACAAAAATCACCGACCTTGATCTTCCTGTTAAAGAATATTTAGCAGGAAGAAGAAATAATAAAGGCTTCAATATGGAGAGAGCTAAAAAAGAGATAGCCAAGCTGAAGGAAACTATAAAAGACTTCCCTACTCCTGAGTTTAGAGAAATGTTGAGAATCAGAGAAGCTCAAGTGAGAAAATGGAATACAATTTCGAATGAAGAAAAAGCATTTGTAAGAGATAACTTCCCTGTTTTGTATGGAATCAAGCCATCTAAATCAAGAGGTATATCAACAACAAAGCTAAGTGCGGGAAATATAGAAGTTAATATGCATGGAGGCTCATCGACTAGTGAAATAGAGACTGTCTTTGTTCCAAAGTCTCAAATATCAAGAGTTAGAAAACTTCTTAGGGAGTCAGGAAATTCACATATTCAAGTTTATGATATACAACCTATAATAAATGCATATTAATCAACTCTTTTACAATCGCCATGACAAAAATATACAACAGCCTAAAATATTAAAAACTGATCCTAATGATGGATGACCAGATATGAAAAGACCAAAGAATAAGCTAGACTGGTCTAATCTCAATTTTCTTCATTCGCCCATCACCAATTGAAACAGTCTCAACACCCTTCTTATTATCAAGGTACTTATGAACTAATCTTCGATCAGAGGAATTCAGAGGCCTAAGAGTAAATGGTTTTCCTGTATCAATAACCTTCACTGCTACTTTCTCTATCATTTTGATGAGACCTGCTTCTTGATTTTTTGACCCTTTAGACCTAAAAGAAATTCTTAGATCATTTGGTACAATTATTTTACTATAAAGATGAACTCTAACGACGTGCTCTAAAGAACGTAAAAGCTCATTATCATTTTGTGTTAACAGCTTTTCGTCATTACCAGAAAAGAAGACTTTAATATTTTTTCCATCAAATGAAAATTTTGCGTAAATCTTCAAGTCTGACAATTTAAGTAGCCTTATAAGAAAAGGCATAATTATTTTCTTATAAGTAGGTCTAACACTATATTTGTATTCAGTAAGTCTCTTTCCAAAAAGAAAGAATCTCTTTCGTCCCTCTTTAGAAGCTTGCAGTGTCAATTGAGATTCATACTTAACTTTAAAATATGACAGAGCTTTTACAACAGCATCTTTCTGAGTTTTTGCTTGTACAGTAAAAACTTTTGGCTCGACTCTATTAATTCGCGCCGCAGGTGTTTTATTTTTAATATTTCTCTTATTTTTTATATCTACTTCAACTTCTTTTTCCTTTTTATTCTGTATCATTTCTTTCTTTTGAATCTTTTTTTGCTGAGTCTTCTTACGCTTTTCTTTTTGCTCGTCAGAAAGAGGGCGACCAGTATTTCTATCGACAACTTTAAATGTCTTTCGATCAATAAAAGGTTTCTTTGTGAGATCTTTAGCAAAGCTTTCTGGGCTGACTTCTATTTGTGGAATCTTATCTCCAATCAGTTCATGGATTGGATCTAAAAATTCACAATCTTCATGAGCACAAAAACTTATGGCCTCACCATCTGCTCCTGCTCTTCCCGTACGTCCAATTCGATGAACATAATTCTCAGCACTTTGTGGCAGATCATAGTTGATAACAAGATTTACATCTTTAATATCTAAACCTCTTGCTGCAACATCAGTACAAACGAGGATCGTGATTTTCTTTGATCTGAAGTCTTTAATTAGTCTCGTTCTTTTATTTTGTGAAAGTCCACCAGAAATAGCCTTGGCCTTGAAATCCATCGACATTAGCCATTCTGCGACAATATGTGTTTGAAATTTTGTATTACAAAAAACCAATGCATAAGCATCACCGTGATCACGAATCGTTTTAACTAAAAGCCCCATTTTTTCATTAGAACTTACCATCGCTAACTTATGATCAATTTGATCAACAAGTAAGCTATCTTCACTGACCCTTAATTCAGTCGGAACAGAATTAAATTTATAAGCGGTATTTAAGACATCTTGATTTGTTGTGGCAGATACCATGATGAGTTGTCTATCATCTGGCATTTTACCGAGAATGTACTCAATGTCTTTTTTAAAGCCCATATCAAATAATCGATCTGCTTCATCAAAAACGATTCCAAAACATCTGTCGATATAGACGGCCTCTTGTTTCACTAAATCGACAAGGCGACCGGGTGTAGCGATAACAACATGAGCACCTTTATCAAGCGACTTCTTTTGCTTATCGATATTTTCGCCACCAATCACACAAACTGAATTGATGCCTGATTCTTCACCTAATTCCTTAAAAACTTTGTGCGTTTGTTGAGCAAGTTCTCGTGTTGGACTTAGAACAACATAATGAACATCTTCAACATCTAATAACTCATCATGGAGGATGTGCTCAATAACCGGAATTGCAAAGGAAGCTGTTTTACCAGATCCCGTTTCTGCAAGAGCAAAGATATCTTTACCGTCTAATATCGGACCAATTGTTAATTCTTGAATAGCGCTTGCTGCAGTGAAGCCACATTTCTCAATAGAACTGAGAAGACTTGGCCGTAAATTAAATTCTTTAAATTCTACTTTATTTGTCATAGAGCCGAATATACATCATTTAACACACTATTTGCGAAATTCTTTTCATTTAACAAACATTTCTTAAACTGACTCAAAAACATGACGCAGTGAAAACAAGGAAGAGACTAGAAAAACCTAAACTCACGTTTAGTCGTTTCACTTATTAGATGATAGCGATCGACACATCCTAGTGTATGTAAATAAATATCACTATAACTGCTGTCTTTCTTTTCAACTAAATCAAATAAAAGATCTCGAGCGATCTCTCCTTGAGCGACAGTTTCTTTAAGCCTTGCATCGATATCCTGATGATGTTGAAGAACATTCATCTTATCATTTAGGTAGTGCTCCTCAACCTTTAGAGCTTCAACATCAATATTTTTTAAACTCTCTTGCGAGTTTTTGATAAGTTCAGCAATATATGTGAAGTTTTCTTCCTGCTCATCTTTTACGTCCTGAAGACCTTCTTTTAAATCTTCATGGGCTTCACGATATAACTTCTCCCTCTCTTTAGGGTTACTTAAATTAGAGCGTTTTCTTCTAAGAACTGCTTGATATCTTCTGTTATTTTTAACGCCATCGATAAACTCCTGACTGGGAATATTTAGAGGAAGACAAGCAACCTTCTCATTATAATCGTTTATCTCATCACCAAACTCTGTTTTAAAACTTGCACTCCAAAAGTCGACAACTCGATTTGTTGCTTCAATCAGATGAAACCCATAAAGATATCTTTCCCAATCATTGCTTGCAGTTGCTAGCTGCTTTTGTAGAAATTCAATTTCACTTTCCTGTCGATGCTTTCTAATTGCGATAGCACTTTCAAGAATAGCCTTTTCAGCGACAATAGAGACAAGCACACCGACTCCTAAACTTCCCAACATAATAAGTCTTCGGTGCTTAGCTAGCCACATAGCTGTCTTCTTAACATAGCGAAACCGATCCACTTCACTTGCGTAAATGAGTCCTTCTGTAACACTAAACCCTATTAATATACTGGCGATTTCCTGATTGATACTAACTTTTTGTACAAAATCTTTATAAGACCTCTCATAATAATTATCATCATAATAGTCGTTATCAGGACTAATGTAATCAAGTGGAGACTTATAGAAATTATGCCTTGAGGTGATAACACCATCAAAATCGTCTCCGATGGGATTTTCTCCATTGCCTAGCTCCTCTTGGCGCATATTCATATAGTAGCGTGTACCAAGGGTTCGAATGCCAATGAGATAGAGACTTCTCATTTCCTTAACCAGGGTGAAACTCGATCTAAAATTATTTCCCGTTCTTTTTTTGAATATTCCACGCTTGAAGTTAAAGCGAAACCCCATCATAGCACCCATAACGAGAGTAAAAGTAGATGCTAACGTTGCGACAACTCGATCATCACTATCAAGAGTTAAGTGAGACATGAGATAATCGTTATTGATGACTTCGTATCTTTCTTGCAACATTAAAATTAAAATATCAAAACGGGATTGTTCTTCTTCACTCCCGTTAAGTACAACATCTTCTTGAATGATCTTTAGTTTCTCTAAGAATGCAAAGTAGCTATTCTGACCTGGAGATCGATATAGTTCGTCATTTAATTTAATAAAAGCTGCTGTACTACAACCTTGATCAGTAAATAGCTTTTCGCCCTGCAGGTTCTCTGTTATGAAAATATGAACTAATTCAGATATTGTTTTTGGACCTGAAATCTTTAGATCAGGACACTCTGTTCTGACATAAGTCTCGAGCTCCATCTGCTTTTTTACATAAGGCTTGAGCCTTACTCGCGCGTAAGTTATCGAATTTGTTAATATAGCGACAATAATCGCAAGTACAAGAGCTCTCATTATTACAATTATATAAGATCATGAACTAAACAATTATTAATTGAATATATTACAAGTATTGAAAAATATTTGGACGGTTATCCCTAGTTCAAAATTTATCAAATGCGATTTGATTGATCTTTTGTAAATTATCCTTCGAAAGAATTTCCTGAAAAATTGGATTACTCTGCCTCTTCTTTGACGAATTCACGTAAAATT
>CAWUIU010000155.1:0-7828 GCA_963922285.1 uncultured Oligoflexia bacterium
ATTCAAAGCAAGATAGCCGTTCTTGATCAAGTTTTCATCTAAATCTGCAGTAAACTTATCCTCAGACAAAATAATCGGAGCAATCATTCCTGGAAAGATTGGACTATTCATAATTGGTATTACGACAACTTCACCTGGAAGTTGACTATCATCTATGGATTCAGTTACCTGTACACTATATTCACCATCATTCATATTTTACCCTTTAATATCGATAACTAGACGTCCTGGATCATTAAGATAAAAAACATCTATTTTTACATTATTTTTTAATATAACTTCTGTTGAAAGAGACTCATCTCCAACAGGATAAAAATTTATTCCTTCGATAAACTTGGAATCCTTACTTTCTCCGAAGGAATTTACATCATTTGCTAATTGAGAATCGAAAAAGTCGATATAAATTTTTCTCATATCCCCTGAAAGGTATCCATAAATCTTAGGAGATTTTTTTGTCCCAAAATCAAAAACAAGTCTTTCATATCCTCTCTTGGCAACATAACTATGACGAACAGCTTTTAAAATTGTCTCAACTTTTCCAGATGTAGAATAAAAAATTCCCTTATTGAAGTAGATAGATCTTTTTTTACCACCAACTTTTCTAATCCTTTCCGTCATCAAGTTTTGAGAAAAAGTAGAAAAAGCAAAAACTAAAGATACAAAAATAAGAATAGATTTCTTGAGGTTCATTATTACGCCTTCCATGGATAATTAAATACATGAATATAGTACTAAATTAACTACAAAAAAGGAACTTTTTAGGAATTTGCGGACTTTCTTGACCTGATGTGTAATGCACCAAATACGCCAAGCAACACAGCATACCAAATAATATGAATACTCGATTTTTTCTCTGACTGTTTTTCTGTTAGTGAAGCAGGAGCTCTTCCGTCTCGCTTTTTTCCACGATGGATATAGCGATCACTATGAATTTCTTCAAGATAATTTCCATGAACAATTCTAACCCATAAATTAAACTGATCAATGCTAGCACTTCCATACTCAGGATGCGTCGGAAACGCTTGTGATACGACTGAGGACTCTCTAGCATTTTCAATCAAATCATAAACACCAGATTTGTCGTTATGCAACTTAAAACCAAAAGATGTCTTTTCCAATAAAACAACGTAATCAGAGTCTTTTTGAAACAAAGGCTTATTAAGATTTCTCACCTCTACACCATTCCAAACTCCACCATCAAAATAAAACTTGAAAAAATTTGTATTGAGCATAAATCTCTGATCAATTCCTACTGACTTAACAACTTTAAAATTCACCTCGGTAACTATTTTTCCATCCCTAAGTCTCTTTGAGTTTGAGCCAAGAAACTGACCCAGGATAACACCCTCCGATGACTTAAGCTGTTTTTCAAAAGAGAGTGGATTTGCATGAGTATATAACTCAAGAATGCAAATTGCGAAGGTAAATATGAATGTATTCAACAACTTAGAATAGTTCATTAAATAAACTATCGGTCGTTTACTGCCAATACTTTAGTGTTTTACTTGGATATTCATTCTACTAATGTAAAATCTTTTAAATTACAGTGACTTTGATAAAAGTCTAAACTCACAAGAATAATCTGTGACGACACCATCCCAGTGTGTTGAGATAAAAAAGAAACAAAAGATTTTCTTTTTAATCTATTATTACATTCTGAAAATCTTTAAAGATCGGGTGGTTATCAAGAAGAACGATAGTATTTCCGGAAGTAACTAACTCTTCTAGAAAATACTTAATCTTTTCAAGTTCAATTATAGATAACCCATACGAAATATTTGAAAAGATTAATAGTGAGTTTTGCAATTTCTTTTGCAGAGAATTGAGAAACTTTATTCTTAATCTTTCACCACCTGATAGAGATGGTAATGTTCGATCTAGAGTTAAATAATCTAAATTTAAAACTTTCAAATACTCAAGAATACGATTTACTTTTGCAGTCCTAGGTATATGCTCAAAAAGTTCAGCGATGGGCGTATTATAAGCCTCATGAACAGTGAATTTCCCATCACTTATATTTGCGTAAAATGGCGATAGTTTTTTTCCACCACACTCTTCACATTCAAGTCTAACATCTTCAAGAAATTGCATATCAATTTCAACGATTCCCTTACCTTCACATATCTTGCATTTTCCAAGATCTGAATTAGGGGAAAAATGCCCTTTTTCCAGACCTAGATTTTTTGAAACTGGTAGATTTGAATAATACTTCCTAACTTCCGGAGTTAGGCCAAGCATTGTTCCAACTGTTGATCTTCCCGAGGAGCGCCCAACATCAAGTGTATATAGAACAACATCATCAAACTCTCGAAAATTCTTTGTTTTATTAACTGACAATTCTGTATCGTAATTTAATTTTTCACCAAAAATTTCGTTATGAACATAGTTTGCAACACCGTCATTAAAAAGAGTTTTGGCCACATTATCCCTAACGTTATTAACAACCGAAACAGTACCCAGAGGAATTTTAACAGATTTAAAATCGTATTCGTTTACTTTCATCCCACTAATTTCGAGAGATTTTTTTACCTTCTTTAGGTTTGTTTTGAATTTAGAAGAACTCTTTTTAACGGCTCGATATTTACCTTCATAGATAACTTCTCCACCCAAGTGTCCAGCTCCAGGACCAACGATAAAGTTGTGATCACTATTTTTTTGCAACAAGGTTGAATGATCGACGATAACAACAGTGTTTGAAGGTGTTAGCTTTTGCAGATATTTAACAAGAACTTTTTGTTCAGATTCACTAAGTCCTAAGCTTGGTTCATCAAGAACAAATAATGAGCCTGATCCCTTATAACTAAAGTATCTTACCAGCAGTGATTTTTGATAATCACTTGTCTCTAAATGCTTTAATTTATCACTTAAACATAAAGGCCCTAAACCTAATTCACTAGCAACCTGAAGCTTTTCAACTATCCCAGTTAGCAAATATTCTTTTCCAGAAACCTTAGCTTTCTTAAAAAAGTTCAACGCTTCATCGATAGTGAATTGCATTACATCAAAGTAAGTGGCTTTTAATTTACTATGCTTGTGCTTTCTAGCAGATTCACTAATTCGAGATCCACCACAATCATGACACTTCTTCTCAACTTGTATCGATCTTAAATATATTCTAACACTTCTTTTGTATCTCTTTTCTTCAAGATAACTAAGAAGAGTATCTACACCAGGAAAATTCCCTGCTCCCTTCATAAGAATTCGAAATGCCTTCTCAGGCAATTCTTCAAAAGGCTTCTTCAGAGATATTTTTGCCTTCTTAAGTTCAGCTTCATAATACTTTTGATAGTGAGTAAACTTGCTATACGCAAGAATCGTTACTGCGCCATCACTTACTGAAAGATGTGGATACTTTACCAACTTTGAACGACTATATTCTAGTGTCGAACCGTATCCTTTACATGTAGGACATGCGCCAATTCCATTAAACGGAAGTAACTCTTCAACAGTTTTTGCACTACTGACTTCCTCTTCGATACACTTATTACAAGTACTCTTGTTAGTGAGCCTAAAAAAGTGTGACTCAGATTTATTTTTATAATATATTAAAATTGAATGCGATTCTGTCTTTACAAAAGGGAACTCTTTTAACTTTTTTATCACTGACTTCACTGACTTTTGCTTAACTCTGAAAAGTTCGTAATATTGATCTTCCTCCTCAAAACTATTTAATTGATTCTCATTAAAATCATAAGTACGTGCAGGAAAACCAGTGAGGTGATCTTTGTATATCTGCCTATCAATAAAAAAATGGATAATTTCATCTTCTGCACCATTCTCTTCAAGAAACTCAATTAAGTTGTCTTCGGAAGATTGAAATGGCTTATGATGAATTGAGCACTTATCATGAAACTCTCCTTGAAAGATTTCTGCGAAGCTCATGGAAAGCTCTAGCTGATCAAGAAGATTTAGCCTCGATCCTACGATAGGATTATTTTGCGCCAATATCCAAACAGGAAGCACTGGAGAAATTGATTCCACATCAGCGCTTTGGGGAACTTTATCAAAGAACGTAACCTCAGAAGGTAATGAATTTAAAAACCTTCTCTTAGACTCATTAGCCAATGTTTGAAAAACGAGTGATGACTTTCCTGAACCCGACGGCCCCGAAAAACAAGTCATCTTCCCTATAGGAATATCAACTGAAACATTCTTTAAGTTATGAGTATTGGCATTTTTGATTTTGATAAACATGTCAATCTTTTAGCATGTTTTAACCAAGGATGTCGCGTAGACATAATGATAAAAAAAAGCCCTCCAAAAGGAGGGCTTTCCATATGTCGTAAATATTTTGGTAAATATTAACGCTTTGAGAATTGGTATCTTGCTCTCGCACCTTTCATACCAGGCTTTTGTCTTTCGACTTTTCTTGGGTCTCTTGTTAAGAAACCAGCAGCCTTTAATTCAGGTCTTAAAGCAGGATCAATCTTAAGAAGTGCTCTTGCGATACCAAGTCTAACTGCACCAGCTTGACCAGTAGTACCACCACCATTTACGTTAACCTTAAGATCATATTTATCAGCAATTTTTAATAGGTTTAATGGTTGATTAACAACGTATCTATCAGTTCCCTTTGGGAAGTAATCTTTGATGTCTCTGTTATTAACAACACATTTACCAGAACCTGATGCAACATAAACTCTTGCTACAGAAGACTTTCTTCTACCAACAGCTTGTGCATCCCATGTTTTTCCTTTAGCAGCCATCATTAACCCCTTTTAGAACTTGTATTCAACTGGGTTTTGTGCAGTATGAGCATGCTCAGGACCAGCAAAAACCTTAAGTTTAGTTAATTGTTTTCTTCCAAGAGAATTTTTTGGAAGCATACCTTTTACAGCATTAAGTACAACTAGGTCAGGTCTCTTCTCTAGTTGCTCTCTAGCAGTTCTTTCTTTAAGACCACCAACATAACCTGAATGCTTGTAGTAAATTTTCTGATCAAGTTTCTTTCCTGTGAATCTAACTTTTTCAGCATTGATTACAACTACAAAGTCACCAGAATCTGTATGTGGTGTATACTTTGGATTGTTTTTTCCTCTTAGAACATTAGCAATTTCTGTTGCTAATCTCCCCACTACTTTGTCCGTTGCATCTATTAGGTGCCAGTTTTTCTCAGCATCTACAGGCTTTAGAACAAATGATTTTTCAGTAAACATAAGCCAACCTTTTCGCGTTTAATTACTGCTTGCGATCACCAGTCACGCACAGTAGGATTACTAATAAAATCAGTCGTTTAAGTACATCAAGACCAAGCCCAGTGGGAATTGAAACTTAACCTCTTAAATACAAAAAAGACAGATGGCGTTACTTTTATAATATTTTTGGGCCCTTCGTCAAGACAAATGTCGATTAAAACTGGCCAATTGAAAGATGGAAACGACCAAATGACTCTCTGCTTCCATTTACATTCTTTCTTCTAAGTTTAAAACCATAATCAAAGTCTAAAGTGCCCACTGGTGTAAGCACTTTAAAAGATAGGCCAACTGATGATCTTAAATCCAAAGGCTTAATACTATTAACAAAAATACGTCCTGCATCATAAAAGAGAGCAATAACAGAAGAGTCACCCAGATAATACCTTGGCTCGAATTTAAAATTCAATAAAAATGCCTTATCATCAACTGTTACGTCTTCAATATCGCGATCGTCAGTTAACTTACTACTTTCATCATCTGAAAAACCTCTTAGAAGATCAATCCCAGTAAGCCTAAAGACTTTAATCTTAGGAATTATTCCGGCCTTATCAATTGAACCATCAGACTTTTCAACAAGATCCGTTGCGAAGTTACGCTCATAACCAAAAGTCAAAGATGAAGCTAAAGTTATATCTCCTGCTGGAATATAGTAGGCACTCCTAAGCATTGCCCTTGTGTAATTAACAGTTAGATCAATATCGTCCTGAGCAAGAAAGAAAGGATTTGCAAACTCCCAAGACAAATTAAAATATGCCCCCTTAGTTGGCCTAATAGGATCGTCACGTAAATCCAAAGAAACAGAAGGCGTTATTGAACCAATAATATAGCGATCCTCATCTTCCGGATCCGTAGCGTCGTATTGTCTAATATCATCAAATTCATACCTTACTGAGGCAATAAGACGATCTCCAAAGCTCTTAGAAATAGTCGGAGCGATACTAAAAATATCTGCGTCAAATGAAGAGTATCTTCTTCGTTGACCCTTAATCGTTGTTTTAAATTCTATATCATTCCCCAGTGCGAATGGTTCAATGAATTGAAACTGCACTAGCCCCTCAAGTACATCGTCTTCCTCTGCCCTTCTAGTTTCATCAAGATACGAGTAACTCGTTCTTAAGTTAGCCTGTGTATTCAAGAGTACTGAACGGTTCATTCCGTTGATATTGTTATAACCAAGAGAAAACCCTATTTTATAACCAAGATCAGTTCTAAAACCTGGTGAGATTTCACCTCTACCGAAATCGAGTTCTTTAACCTTTACAATAAAATTAAGAATTGCTTTGTTTTTCCCAATTTTCTGACCAACGATTGGCGTAATACTAACTCTTGAAAAGAGACCTAGTGTTCGAAGCCTACCAACAAAGGAATTTATTTTTTTCGGATCAACGATATCAAGATAATTAAGCTTAACTTCTCTTTCAAAAACTTCTTCTTTAGTTTTACGGTTTCCAGAGACAATAAGCTTTCCAAAGAACGTCTTTACTCCTGGGATCAAACCTAAGTCTAATGTTACCGTCTGCTTAGACCTATTAACCTTAACAATTTCACGATTGTTTTTAACTTTAAATTGTGCAAAGTAGTATCCTCTTGATCTTAATATATTGATAACACTTGAAAGATCTTTATCTAGCTTAGTTACATCAAAACGATTACCTACTTTATTGTGCATCTCCTTCAATATCTCAGCTTCATCAATACTATATGGAAGTCCTGTTAAATTAACAGAAGATAGTCGGTATTGACCTCTCTCATCTATCCTAAAAGATGCTACTGCAGAGTCTCCATTTTCTGAAAAAGAAATAACAGGCTTCTGTACTTGTGAAAAGATAAAGCCTTCTTTGACATAATACTCACCAACTAAGTCCGATACAGTATTTAAAACATTGATATCAAGAAAACCTCTCGACAGTAAAACACTTGAGTTTTCCTTCACTAAATTTAAAAGATTAATTTCAGAAATTGACTGATTTCCCTCAAAGACAATTTTTTCAAGGGTTATTTTTCTCCCCTCTTTGATATCTATATAAAAACTAATATAGTTTGAATTTCGATCTTCACCTATTACTTTTCTTATCGCAACTTCTGTATAAAAAACACCTCGACTCTTATATAGATCATCAATGGCCTTCCTAACAGTATTCTCATTTATACCTTCAGCACTTGCACGACTAACCTTGAGAAGCTCATTCTTTAGTTCAAGATGAGTAAAATAATTACTTCCTTTACCAAAGGACAATCCAATTCTCGTACCTAATTCAACTAATAAATTTATTTTTATTTCATCATTAATATCATTTTTAATAATCTGGTGTTCCGCTCTAACCTTCCAATAACCATAACCTGCGAGGTTCTGAATTAGCTCATCCTTCTTTTTATTAAACTCCACTTCAGAGTAACTTTTATTCATTAGCTCAGAAAATGATATTCTAGCCAAATCTCTCAAATTCCCTTTTAGGCCACCAACACTTAATTGCTTCAAAACACCAACACTTTTTGGGAAAAGCCTAACTTTTAA
Source organism: uncultured Oligoflexia bacterium (assembly GCA_963922285.1). Classification (GTDB taxonomy): domain Bacteria; phylum Bdellovibrionota; class Bacteriovoracia; order Bacteriovoracales; family Bacteriovoracaceae; genus Halobacteriovorax_A. The sequence continues at coordinate 7,711 of CAWUIU010000155.1, forward strand.
AATAATTTGATTATCATCTTGTAGCCTATCAATCTCAATATCTTCATCATCTAAAGTTGGAAAACGAACCTTTAATCTTTCAATTGACTCATCTAAACTTCTTTCACTGAAATAATCA